>JAAZYN010000324.1 GCA_014239625.1 Myxococcales bacterium
GAATGGAGACTAGAACGCCACCCGGCGATCATCGCGCCCCCTGGACCGGTCTGTCTGGTGATCATGGACGGGGTCGGGTTGGGGCCACAGGACGAAGGCAACGCCTGGCACCTGGCACACACGCCATTTCTCGATGAGCTCATGACGGGCTCGGTCGTCGGGAGGGTGGCCGCCCACGGTCTCGCGGTCGGCATGCCGTCGGACAAGGACATGGGCAACTCCGAGGTCGGACACAACGCACTGGGCGCCGGTCGAGTCTTCGATCAGGGCGCCAAGCTCGTGCAGCATGCGGTCCAGACCGGCAGCCTGTTCGGCGGCTCCGCCTGGAAGTGGCTGACCGAGGCAACCAGCGGCGACGCGGGCGGCACGCTTCATCTGATGGGGCTGTGGTCGGATGGAAACGTGCACAGCCACGTTTCCCACGCGTACGCGTTAATGGACCGCGCCATCCAAGAGGGGGTTGCGCGCGTGCGGCTTCATCTGCTGCTGGACGGCCGTGACGTGGGCGAGGTGAGCGCGCTGGACTATGTGGAGCCGCTGGAGGCGAGGCTACGCGAGATGCGCGCGGCCGGCGTGGACGCCAGAGTCGCCTCGGGGGGCGGGCGCATGGTGACGACCATGGATCGGTATCAGGCTGACTGGGCCGTCGTCGAACGAGGCTGGAACGCGCATGTGCACGGTGAGGGTCGTTCGTTCTCTTCGGCCAGCGCCGCCGTGACGCAGCTGCGACTCGAGTCACCGTCGATGATCGACCAGTACCTGCCTGCCTTCGTGATCGTGGACGACTCCGGTGCTCCGACGGGCCCTATCCGCGACGGCGACGCTGTGATCTTCTTCAACTTTCGTGGTGACCGGGCGCTGGAGATCACAGAGGCTTTCGAGGCGCCGCGCGGCGCCTTCGACCACTTCGACCGAGGCGCCCTCCCGGACGTGCGGTATGCTGGGATGATGGAATACGACGGGGACTTGAAGGTCCCCGCGCGCTACCTGGTCGAGCCCCCTCAGATCCGCCGCACAGTGGGCGAATATCTTGTCCATCAGGGTGTTCGACAGCTCGCCATCAGCGAGACGCAGAAGTTTGGCCACGTGACCTACTTCTTCAACGGGAACAACTCCGAGCCATTTGGCGGCAAAGACGCTGAGCGATGGATCGAGGTCCCGAGTGACCGGGTCTTGTTTAACCAACGACCGTGGATGAAGGCCGCCGAGATCACCGACCGAGCGCTCGCCGAGATCGACGCGTTTGGGCCCGGGTTCGTGCGCCTGAACTATGCCAACGGGGACATGGTAGGTCACACTGGGGACGTCCGCGCGGCCCGTGTCGCCATGGAGGCGCTGGACCTGTCGCTCAAGCGCCTGGTGCGAGGAGTCACCGCCCGCCGTGGCCTGTGCCTGGTGACGGCCGACCACGGCAACTGCGAGGCGATGATTGAGCGCGACAACGCATCGGGCCGACTCCGACGCCGCGCCGACGGCTCCTTTGTGACCCGAACCAACCACACCCGCAACCCGGTGCCTGTGGCCGTCGTCGGTCACGGCGCGGGAGGGCTGCGGTGGGACCACGGGGTAGCGTCACCGGGGCTGGCCAACCTGACCGCCACGTGCCTGGCCCTGCTCGGCTTTCAACCGCCCGGAGACTTCGCAGCTGCGCTGGTCAGCTCTTCATGAGGCGCGTGGGGGTAACGGACACTTTGCGTCCCGAGCAGGCTTCATTAAGGTGCAGAGACCATGATTCAGTACCAAGTCGTCATCACGCCGCTCATCGATTTCTGGAGCGACAGCGAGCCGTCCTCGGAGCTGCGCGCGCAAGCCCTCGACAACTTGCAGGCGGCGCTGGTGGAGGTCGCCGGTGAGGGCGCTCGATGGGAAGAGACGGCGGGGACCGGGGGCTCCCCAGCGACCCTCGACGTCGCAGCCCTGTACGCTCTGCGGGCCGCGGCCGCCTGGTATGAGAGTCACGGAAACATAGACGATTTCGAGGCCTCTGACGCTCCCTGGGACCACCCGATCTTCGACACCTTCGACGAGGGCGCCCGCGCGCAGCTCTTTCGGCACCTGCTCGAGAGCGACGCGGAGGTAGCGATGTTTCTACCCTGCGAGCTACCAGACGTGTACTTCCTGAGCGAGCACGACGACGAAGGGTATGAAGACGAGTTTGCCGTCGGCTCGCTGGCGACGCTGCTCCGCGAGCTGGACACCTTCGCCGTGGTGCTCCAAGTTCCAGCTGGCTTGGACCCATACGACAGCGACACCCCTGCGTTCGACCAGGACGTGGCCGCCCACGCGTCCGCCAACTGGGGGCTGACGCTCTTGAGGCGTAAGGCTCATCAAGCTCTCAAGGCGAAGGTCCCGCTTATTCTATACGCGGTCGAACTCGAGGAAGGGTAAGGATGCGATACACATGACAGACGCCACCACCATCATCGAGCGTCCCGCAGACCGGTTCAAAGCTCCAGAGCGCCGCCCGGCCAGTACGTGGGGACTGGTCGTCGTCGCGAGCCCCGTGCCAGAGCTCGTGGGTCAAGTCGTCGACGCGGGCCGGCAGCCAGTGGTCCTGGGCCGCATCGAGGTGAGCGGCCAGAGCGACACTCGGATGTCACGCCACCACCTGACGGCTCGGTTGGAGTCGCGACAGCCTGCCGGTATCACGGTCCGGGACGGAGCGGTCCACCCCGACGGCGACGGGTGGAAAAAGAGCGCCAACGGAACCTGGATCGGCGACGCTGAGTTGGTAGACGGAGCCGAGGCGGTTTTGGCCCATGGCGCGACGGTGCTCACCGGTCAGACGCTCTGGATGGCGGTGCGAGACCCTGATCCTGGGCTCGAAGACACGATGATGGTCGGCGTGAGCAGCGCCCTGGGCGTCGCCCGGGATGAGCTGGCGCTGGTGGTCGCTCAGACCGCCACGCGACTCAAGCGCGGCGGCCAGGTCACGCAAGCCTTATTGGTGACGGGCCCGCGCGGCACCGGCAAGCAGGTCGTAGCTCGGGAAGCGCACAGGCTGTTGAGGAAACGAATGGGCGCCGACGTGCCCTTTCGCCAGGTGAGCGCCCCCAGCCTGGCCGACGGCACCGTAGCGGCTGACCTGTTCGGCGTCGTCGACCGCTATGCCACCAACGTCAAGGGGCGACCGGGCTATTTCCAACAGGCCGACGGCGGGGTGTTGATGCTCGACGAGGTCGGTGACACACCTACGGCGGAGCAGGCCAAGCTGCTCAACGTGCTGCAAGAACGGCAGGTCACGCCCCTGGGAGGGACCAAGCCCATCGCGTTCAACGCGCTTATCGTGTCGGCGACCAACCGCGACTTGGTCGGCATGAGTGAGTCAGGCGGGTTTCGCCAAGACCTGATCGACCGTATCGGGCGGTTTCGGGTGCACCTGCCCCCCCTTGACGAGCGGCCCGAGGACATCTCTTTCATCGCCCGAGCGCTGGCGCGACGCCATGGATATGACAAGGGCCTGGACTGGGGGGTCATCGAGGCGTTGCTGGGGCTCTCTTGGCAAGGAAACGTGCGCGAGCTCGACATGGTCATCGAGCGCGCCGTCGCGCTGGTGGAGGTGGCCCCACACCAGGAGCTGTCGGACGAGCTGATCCGGCGGGCCCACGAGGGGATCCAGCGCCCCCGGGCGGACGCCCGCAAGAGCAGCCGCAGGGCCACAGTGCCTCGACAAGCCGCCGCACGAACCGGGCGACAGCGCCCGTCGCGCGATGAGCTGTTGGAGCAGCTGGAGACGTCAGGCTGGAACAAAGCCGAAGTGGCCAGGGCGTTCGGTAAACACCCCCGACAGATCACGCGCTGGATGACGTATCTCGAGATCGAGCGACCCATGGACTGATCCCGGCACACGATCCTCCTCGGGGATGGCCGACCACCCAGAAGGGTCCAGGGTGGCCGACCTTCCAGCAGAGTCGGCTATTGCCTCAACAGGCGCGGCGCATGTAACAATGACGCACCCGTGTCCACCGATGAAACCACCCACACGCAGCCGCTGCCACACTACCCGCCCGATGAGCGGGTCGGTCAGGTGCTCAACGGCAAGTTGACCTTGAAGAGAGTGCTCGGCCGCGGCGGCATGGGGACCGTGTATGCCGCGCAGCCCGGCGATCCGAAGGGTCACGACGTGGCCGTCAAGGTCATGCACAGCGCACACGCGGCCGACCCCCTGCTTGTGCGGCGGTTCCTGAACGAAGCCGAGGCGTTTCGCAGACTGAATCACCCGAACATCGTCAAGGTCCTCGACGTTGGCCGCGTGGTGTGTAGCACCGAGCCCGAGGTGCTGTACATCGTGATGGAGCTGCTTCGAGGGCATGTGCTCGCCGACCTTCTGGAGCGGGGCCTCAAGCCGGCGCCCCGAAGGGCTGTCAACATCCTCGCGCAGGTGTGCGAAGCCACCCAGCACGCCCATGACAAGGACCTCTTGCACCGTGATCTGAAGCCCGACAACATCATCCTTGTCGACGCGCCGAGCGGCGAAGTTGTGGCCAAAGTGCTGGACTTCGGGATCGCGTTGTCCAGCGTCGGCGACGCGACGCGACTCACGCGCACCGGCGTGTTCTGCGGCACACCGGCTTACATGAGTCCGGAACACATCCTCGGTGAACAACTCGACCAGCGGTCCGATGTCTACTCATTGGCCGTCATGGCGTTCGAGCTGTTCACTGGAAAACGTCCGTTCGAAGCGAAGTCGCTGATGCGGGTGTGCATGAAACACCTGGACGCGCCGGTCCCGCCCTTCTCAGAGGAGGCGCGGGTAGGCGTTCTGGCGTCGGGCCGCCTCGAGTCTGCGGTGCGAGCGGGGATGTCGAAGGACCCCAACAAGCGCCCCGCCACCACCAAGGCCTTCGCGGCGCAGCTCATCGCCGCCCTGGAGTCCGCCGAGAGTGGGGCGCCGAGGGGCGAGAGCCCCCTACCCGAGTTAGTTAGTTAGGGGCAGCCGCTCCGCTGGAGTCTCATGGCGAACGCGTGCTACAAAGGCGTACTGAGAACTTTGCGTTGTGCAGCCGCGGGAGCCTGAACGTGCACCATACGCCAGCTGTTGGCGTCGCTGGAGCGCACTGCGACTATCCCGTCTACCCGTCGGCGCGACCCACAGCTCTCGTACGACAGGGAGCTATACAAGGCCCGGTCGGCGGTGGAGCGCACCTTCAGCCTGTTCACGCAGGCTCGCCGGTTCGCCACGCGCTACGACAAGACGCTGAGGAACACCACGGCCTGGGGTGGATACCAACGAGGAGCGCCTGCTTTTGGCAGGGCTGCTGGAGGCGTCCGTCTGAAAGATGGTA
>JAAZYN010000325.1 GCA_014239625.1 Myxococcales bacterium
CTCAAGGATGGGCTCCACGTCCCAGGTCACGGCTTCTCCGGCATCCTCCTCCTCAGCCGACCCTGGAGGCGCCCAAGGCTCTGCTCGAGAAACTCGAAGCCCTGCCTCGGGGAGATCAGGAGGTGTCCCAGCATCCTCGCGCAGAGCCCGAGCAGACCCGAAGATACGCTGGAGCCACACAACCAACAATGTCCACCAAGGCGCAGCCAAAGGTCACCCCTCACGTTGATGCCGAGCGGCCCGCTGCATCGCCATGGCTGGGCCAGAGCCCGGCACGTTCGCGGCCAAGGCCAGATCTGCGGCAGCCTCGGCCTCCTCACCGTGTTCCTGCACGAACTCCTCGATGAACTGGGCGATCGTGGCAGCCCGTTGGGGATCCTTGAGCGCCGCCGTCCAGGCGAAGCGTGCGATGTAGCCGCTCGGGAATAGTATCGACCCCTGCTTGGCCGCCTCGTCCCTCAGCATCTGCACCTGGGCGGCGCGGTCGAGTTGCACGAAACGCGAGAGCTTCTTCTTGGCCATCTTCTTGATGAACCGGTAGCCCATATAGACCAACAGACCGGTCGCCGCAGTCGAGGCCAAACTCACGCCAGCAGCCGCCGCGGCCGCTCGGGATCCGCGCCCCTGATTCACGACCTGAGCGCGACCACCCCGATCCACCAGCAGGAAAGAGCCCGCATCCCGCGTGTTGATGATGACCCCCACCACATCACTCGACGGGAACGAGATGGCGTCGGGGAAGGTGTCGCTGACCTCATCGACGGTGTAGCCGTTATCCAGCACCTCCTTAACGTCCCGGAAGGGGGGCAGGTAGGAGCGGTCCTGGGGGCCTGGGCCCCGCTGGCTGCCGCCCCGACGAGAGCTCAGGGCCGCGCCGGCAGTGAGGAGTGCGACCACGCCCAGGGCGATCGGGGTTCCGTTGTCTCTCATGTCTACTCCTCAGGCCGCACGAGCGTGGAGCCGCGGCATGAGGCGAAGGAGTGCCACGATCGCAGAGTCCTCCTCCTCAGCCTGACGTCGAGCGCTCTCAGGGTAAATCTTGTTGTTGATGAGGTGCGACAGATCATCTCGTCTGGACCGAAGGTAAGCCGTGGAGATCGGGATCTTCGACCCCTTCTTTGTACTGTTCCACCAAGCCGCGAGCTGGGGATAGCGCTGCAAAACCTTGAACATCACCTGGTAGCGCATGGACCGGTTGCTGGGCGCCATCGCGTAGGTAAGGGCCAACCGACCGTGCTCAAGGTCCTCGATGGGGTAGCGCCGCCCCTGAGGCAGCGCGAAGTCCCTGTCCGGCAGCGCGGCCCGCTGCTGAGCAGACAACGCCGCCCGCGACCCTCGCCGCCGGCCGACCTCCGCCCCCACGGCCATGGCGCCCACCGCGCCCATGGCCCACCACAGACCGCTCCGACTATCTCCACGGTCAGACATCACGACCGCCCGTGGTATTCGTCAGCGGCGGCCCTCATCGCCTGAGGTGCGCTCTTTCCCTGCGCCATCAGCTCAGGCACTCGCTTGCCGACATAGTCGTTCCATGCCGTCGCCCGCGACCCCTGGTACGAGAACGAACCCTGAATCGGGCCGGCGCTCACGTTGCCGGTGAAGACACCACCACGGGATGCTGCCGCCAGCAGAGACAGGCCACCCAGGACCCCCAGGGTCAACAGGGTGCCGTTCTCGGTGGAGGGGGCCAGGCTGGCCTTGATGTCGTCGAGGATGGACATGGAAGCTCCATGAAGTCGAGGTCTGCACCCCCATCCTATCGAGGACGGAGGGGGAAGGGGAGGTCAGCGGCGCTCCAGCCAATCGCCCAGCAGCGCCGGGCCCAGAACCACCGCGCCGAGCAGCAGGGAGACCACCATGCCACCCTTGCGGTCCTCCTCGGGCTTGTTCGGCGAGCCCCCGGCCTGCCGGATGACAGCCCCACCGCTCTCCCAGAGGGGGCACCACTGGGTCGAGAGCATCGCCGGCGAGGCCGCCTGGCGCTCCTTCCACTTGAGGCACATCCCCTTGACTGGACCACCATGGCAGCCCACGTTGCGCTTGCCCTCGAAGACCCACTCGCCTGGCCGGCACTCGGATTCGTCCTTGGCAATTCGGGCGAGCTCAATCTCTGCCTGGTTGCGGACGGCGAAGAACCGACAGGTCCCGCACTTCTCACCCGGCTTGCGTGCTGTCGACATCTTCACACTCCAACTGTCCCGAGGAGGCCGTACAGCATCGCTCGGATTTGAAACCCAGGCACCAGTGAGTCCGTAGACCGTCCCTTCTGCGCCCTGGCCGCGGCCAAAGCCCGACCGTATCCCTTGTGGAGCCCGAAGCACATGAAGAGGTGGCCCTCTTCATCCTCCGGCTCCAGCACCTTGAGCCACGTCCCACTCAAGGGAGAGAAGGCCCCCGACGGCGCGTTGACGTGTAGATCTCTGAGGCGCTCATCGTAGACCTGCTCATCCACCGGCACTAGCTCGTAGCGCGCCACCAGTTCCCGGTCAGAGGGGGTGACCTGGCGCAGATGCGCGGTCGCCAAAGGCGGCATCTCGATCTGCTCCGGGAAGAGGAGCACCCGACGCGACGGCTTGGCTTCGCTCACGATGGCGTCCTCATGGACTTACCCATGAAGCTCGACAGCCTCTTGCGGATGGGCCCCCAAGGACGCCCTCCGCCGCGCGTAGGTAGCTGGAACAGCTTGATCTTGGGCGCCATGAGCGAGCCCGTCACGGCCCGATTCCAGATCGGCGTGAAAGGCCCCCCGATGACCGCAGCGAGCTGCTGATGGGCAGGCCCGTAGGTGTCGAGCCACGCCCTCAGTGCGACGACCGCGTGCGCCGCTGCGTCCTTCTCGGAGATACCCAGCCCGCCATGAGCCAAGAAGGCCGGGCTCGCGTACAGCGTGCGCTCATGAACGATGCCCCAAGGCACCACCAGGCCGTAGACCTGGGGCCGCGCCGGCGCCGCCGCCACCAGGCTCTCCCAAAGGGGCCCGCCTGGCTCCATGTTCGCTGTCACCCCATAGGGGAGGATGAGCCCCACGCGAGACCCAGAACGACCAATCCGACCTCGTCGGAGCGGGGGGTCGGTGCTGGGGGCGGCTACGCTCACGAGATCCTTGAATCTGCACTCACAGGGAGACGGTATCTCGGATTTATGATCTGCAGGCGCTGCTCACCACCCGACGTCTGGCCAAGGTCCTTGACGCCCAAGTGAACCTGAGCTCCAGCTCGCGATGCTGGCGACGGCATCACCGGATCTCCGAAGACCTTGTCTTCGAGCATGTCGCCGATGACGTTGAAGCTGATGGGCACCTCAAGGGTGTCCCCTGCCAGCATCCCGGTGGCGGCCACGGCGGCGTCGTTGGTGACCACCGAGATGAAGCTCCTGACGACCATCCGCAGCTTCGCCGTCCCCTCGAGGACCGGGTTGGTCCGCAGCCCCATGAAGAAGCCCTTGGAGCGCGACCGGAAGTTGTAGGGGGCTTGCTGCTGATAAGCGGTGAGCGACGTCGAGGAGATCCCTGGGTAGCCGCCAAACGACCCACCGAAGATGTCGAAGGTGTTGACGTCAAGCTCCTCGAGGGGCAACAACATCTTCTCACCGTTGTAGACCTCCAGGGACCGCACCGTCACCGCGCAGCCCTGCACCACCGCTGTGGTCCGGTTCACCGCGGCGTTGTCCTGCACCACGAAGTTGGACTGGTGGTGACACTGCAGCCCCACCACTCGGTAGCGCCCATAGTCGAACAACTCGGTCTCGATGACGTGATCAGCACTCAAGACAAAATCACTAGCCGCAGTCGACGTGAGCGTCATCATCAGCACGGGGTCGTCGCCAGGGGAGACGATCCCGTTGGCACCCGAGTAGCTCTGAGCTGGCGTGGCCGGGTAGAAGGCGACCCGCACCAGACGTCCACTGCCAGGCGGCGACGTCGAGACGAACCCCAGGCCACCGATACCTGTGACCAGGGCCTGGCGCTCGTTCACCTTGAGGTTGGAGGCCTGAATCGGACCCTCATGCAGGGTCACCGGTTTTGTGTAGGGAGCCTCCTCGGCCGACCCCGGCGCCTCAGCGTCCGGGGGCGGCCGCGGGATAGGGCCCAGGCCAAACCTTGCCGGCGAGCCTCCCGGCGCCAGCGCCCCAGGGCTGGCGCCCCCACCCATCGCCTGCCACTGGCGATATAGCTCATCGGTCTTCTTATCGTAGTTGCCGATGAGCTTCTCGATGTCCACGCGACCAGAGGGTGAAGCCGAGTCCCACTCTGCGACCAGCATGTTTCTGCGGATCTCCAGGGCCGTCCCATCGAGCAGGGGGCCGCCCTTGGCCACCCCCTCCGCGACGAGTGCCTGACGGAGCTTCTCAAGGTGCCAGCGCTCTCGGTAGCGAAGGAACCGACGCCGAGCGCGCCGCTTGGCCCCCTTGGACTTCGCACGCTCCATCTGGCGCTGCGCGCGGATCATCTGGACCCGCCACATGTCGGCTTTCTTGGTGTGCTTAGCGAAGACCTTCTTGGCCACAGGCCCCAGACCAGCGGCGTTCTTCGCCAGGTTTACGCCAGCAGTAATCGCGGTGAGCACTGCCATGACCGCGCCGAATCGAGCAGTCTGACCGAAACGGTCTACACCACGGGCAGAAGCCGCGACCCCAAGGGGGAGCCGACGGCGAACTGCAAACTGAGCCCTCGAACCAGCCACGCAGACCTCCGGGTCAGTACCGACCCAAGAGGCGATCTCCGACACCAGAGGTCGCACCAGAGATGTCGCTGGAGTAGCGCACCGCCAGGGCGACGGTGCCGATAGCCAGAGCCGCGCTCTTGAGGGGATGCGTCTTGACCGTGGTGGATAGAGCGCCCCAGAAGGTCGGGGTGAGCTCATAGCCGGGGGGCACCTGCATGACCGGCGCGAGCTCGGCGCCACCGACCGGCTCAGCTCCGTACCCACCACCCCTCATGCCGGGCACTCGGATCTTCGGGATGCCAACCGGAGCGATGACCGGGGTCGGGATGACCTGAGGCGGCGTCGGGGTGACCAGGCGGGGAGGCCGCACCAGACGCGGGGGGCGCTGGTAGGGCAGCACAGGCCGCACAGGCCGCGCCAGGCGGGCCCGGAAGATGTCCTGGGCCGTGGTGGCCTGGGGAGCAGGCTGCGGGGGCACGATGCGCCGCTGTGGGACGGTGAGCGCCCCAGGGCCCTGGTGGACCCGGCGACGACGCGGCACGACGGAGGCGCCACGGGACTTCAAGATCACGCGAGCGATCCGACGCACCTGGGCCGACGGGCTGTTCCGAGCAAGCT
>JAAZYN010000326.1 GCA_014239625.1 Myxococcales bacterium
GTCGGCATCCCCAAGGCCTTGAACATCTGGAGCACCGGACCCTTCTGGCGCACCTACCTGGAGACCCTCGGGATCCGGATGAACAACGTGGTGTTCAGCGACGACAGCTCCGAGGAGATGTGGGTCGAGGGTGGGAAGTATGGCTCCGTCGACCCGTGCTATCCGGCGAAGGTGTCACAGGCGCATATCCACAACCTGTTGTTTCATCATCACGAGGGAGACAAAGGTCGGCCCCTCGATTACATCTTCAACCCGTGCATCACGCATGTCCCATCCCCCATGGAGGGGGTCATGGACACCGCGTCGTGTCCCATCGTGGCCGGCACGCCGGAGGTCATGAAGGCGGCCTTCACCAAAGAGGTCGACTTCTTCGGAGACCGGGGTATCGAGTACCTCTGCCCGGCGGTGACGATGCACGAACCGAACCTGCTCAAGCAGCAGCTCTTCAGCGTCTGGGGCGTCCGCCTCGACGTCACCCAGGACGAGAGCGACTTCGCGGCGGACCAGGCGTGGAAGGCGCTCGATCGGTTCAACGCGATCATGGAGGAGAAGGGCCGGGCCATCCTCGACCAGGTCGAGGAGGACAACCGCGTCGCGCTGTTGATGCTCGCGCGCCCGTACCATAACGATCCGGGGCTCAATCACTCGGTGATGGACGAGTTTCAGGTGCTCGGCTATCCGGTGCTATCCATTCGCTCGATCCCGAAGGACAAGCGCTACCTCGATCGCTACTTCCAACGCGAGCTCGACGCCGGGAGTATCGCCAGCAGTCTGGATATCAACGAGATCTGGCCGGAGAACTTCAGCACCAACTCGGCCCTCAAGGTCTGGGCGGCGCGCTTCGCGGCTCACCACCCCAACGTGGCCTGCATTGACCTGTCGTCTTTCAAGTGCGGCCACGACGCGCCGACGTACGGTATCGTCGACAACGTCATCAACGCCTCGGACACGCCGTTTTCGGCGCTTCACGACATCGACGCGAACAAACCCACCGGCTCTATCAAGATCCGGGTCAAGACCTACGTGCACAGCTTGGCCCTCTATCAGGAGCGCCTCGACGATGTAGCGCGAGCCAGAGAAGAGCTGGCCTACCGGGTCGACCACAAGCGGGTAGAGCTGCTGCGGCTCAAGCAGCTCCAGCTCCAGCAGCGCACGGGCCGCATGGATGCCGCGCTGGCGGCCGACATGGCGGCTGCCGTGGCGCGCATGGAGGCCTACGAGCTGAAGCACCGCCCAGTCGACGCCCCGCCGAGTGTCTCAACGCAGAGCTCCAACGGCGGGTTCGTCCCCCTCACCCAGTTGCGAATGGCACGCTGACCCCCCCCCTGAAAGGATTGGTTTTTCGATGACGACCGAGAATTTTGTCTCTTGGGACTCCCTGGTACAGAAGTCGCCGCAACAGTTCGGTGACATGGACATCGACGCGGAGCTGGCCAGGTTCGAGAGCGAGGAGCGCAAGCGGCTGGGCCTGCAAGAGGCTGAGCACTACGTCGAGGGTCTGTTCAATGATCCGATGACGGCCGACCCGGACAAGACCACGATCTTGCTCAGCGGTCTGACCATCGCTCAGGATTTCTTCGTCGGCGGGGCGCTCAATGGCCTCGGCTACAACGTCGTCAACCTGGACGCGCCGGATAGCGCGTCGCTGACCTACGGCAAGGAGTTCGGCAACCGGGGGCAGTGCAACCCGACCTACTTCACCGTCGGCAATCTGGTGAAGTACCTGGCCTACATGCGGGATCGCGATGGGGTGTCCGCGCAGGAGATCATCGACAAGTACGTCTTTTTGACGGCCGGGTCCTGCGGGCCGTGCCGCTTCGGGATGTATGTCACGGAGTACCGCAAAGCGCTGCGCGACGCCGGCTTCGAGGGGTTCCGGGTGTTGCTGTTTCAGATGAACGGCGGGATCAAGCAGGCCAGTGGTGACGATGACGCCAAAAAAGGCCTGGTCTTCGACCCGGGGTTCTTCCTGTCGATCGGAAAGGCGTTGCTCAGCGGAGATGCGCTCAACGCGCTTTATTACCGGATCAAACCCTACGAAGTGGAACCGGGCGCCGCCGACCGGGCCATGGCCGACGCCAAGCAGGTAATCTACGACGCGCTGAACCACCAGACCAGCCTCGTCATCGCGTTGCTCAAAGCCCGTCGGATCATGGGTAAGGTGCTGGTGGACAAGACCCTGGTGAAGCCGAAGGTCGCGATCATCGGCGAGTTTTGGGCGATGACCACCGAAGGCGACGGCAACTACCAGATGCAGAAGTTCCTGCAGGGCGAGGGCGCCGAGGTCGACATCCAGATCGTCACGGCGTGGGTCCTGTTCATGGTGTGGGAGCACCTCCGGGACACCAAGCACCGCATGCGGCTCCGCCAGGACGACGCGGGCCGAAAAGGGCTCGACGGCGTCGATGTCCGCAAGAAGCTGGTGGGCGTGTGGGCCGCCGACAAGGTACTTCGGGCGTGGTTCGGCGGCATCTCCACGCTGATCGGACTTCACGGCTTCAAGATCCCGAACATGGATTACGTCGCCGGGATCTCCAAGGAGTTCTACAACAACGATCTGCGCGGCGGAGAGGCTCATCTCGAGGTCGGCAAGGTCATCATGAATGTGCTCGAGAGCAAGGTGAACATGACGCTCAGCGTCAAGCCCTTCGGCTGCATGCCCTCATCGGGGGTCTCCGACGGTATCCAGAGCGCCATCACGGAGCTGTATCCCGAGGCCATCTTCCTCCCCATCGAGACCACCGGCGATGGCGCCGTCAACGTCTACAGCCGGGTGCAGATGATGCTGTTCAAGGCGCGACAGGCGGCGCAGCGCGAAGCCCAAGGGGCGCTGTCGCACTATGGCATGACCATGGAGGACGTGCGCCGGACCTTGAAACGGCTCCCGTTCGTGAACTCCGCGCTGTTCAAGCCGCCCCATGTGCACGGAAGCACCGCCGCCGACATGGTCGAGTTCGCGGGCGCCATTCGCCATCCGCTCAAAGGGATCAAGCGCTGGCTCCGCCATCGTCGGACCAAGCCCCAGCTGCGGACCCCCAAGCATCTGGCGGGAGCAAGGACGCAGGCCGCCGCTTGAGGTCGGGCGGCGTCGCGATCTCATAGCGCGCGCCGGGCGGCGCGTCGGGGCCCACATGGGGTGGCCCCGAGCGCCGAGTCATCGGCTTGTGACGGCGCCGTGTTCGCCGTGCACGTTGAACTCTGGGCGTGCGAACAGAGGGTTCCAGCCCTTGAACTCCACGGTCAACGCCATCTCGGCCCCAGCGATCAATCCGTCGAGCGCCGGATTGTCGCGCGGCGGGAAGCGGACCGCGACGCGGGTGGTCCCGTCAGGCAGTTGGCCGATCACGGTGCGACCGCCTTGCAACGTCTCGTCATCATCCAGCGCTGAGGTCCAGGTCACCTGATCCACCGTCAGCTGGATCGGATGACGTCCTGGCTTGAGCGCGTCGATAGCGGCCTGACGTTCGGTCGGGTTGATGGCCTGTCGGACCCGGGCGACGCCGCCGGTGACGGGCGGACCTCTACCGGCCAGGTGGCGAGAAAGTCGGGCCATCGGGGGATGTCGATGTGAACCTCGAGCTCCCACCGCAGCGCGCCGTGGCCGAACGCGAAGCTGTAGGGGGCGTCCGCCGGAAGCTCGAACGGGACGCAAACCCGCACGTCCTGGCCTTTGACCCTGGACGCCCGGTCCACGGGCCGGGCGTCCGCCTCGAACAGCTGCGATTGCTTCACCGCATCACCCTCCGAGTCGAAGACCAGGCTTCGGGCGCGCAGGGTCACGTCGACGTAGTTGATCTCGAGATCGCGGAGTACGGGGAACGCGACCTCGGCCAGAGAGGCTGGCCCGGGGCCGCCGTGAGTGTGCGCGGTGAGACCCTCACCTCGCCGGTCTTCTGCGTCGCGAGCGCGTTGCGGTGTGCCTGCCATAGGGCCGCCAGCCCAAGCACAGAGAGACCCGTGGCGCCTAGCAGCAGCGTCGCCGCGGCTGTCGGGCTGGGGGTGCCGAGGGCCAGCACCACGCCTAAAAGCGCGACGCCCATCAGCACCATCCCGAGCGTGGACAGCGGGCCACGAGAGCGGCGTGGCAGGCTCGGCGTCGCGACGTGCGTCGGGCCGAGATTCCACCCCTGGATCGTCGCGTCTCGGGGGGGGAGCACCTCGATGGGAGCGGTCGACACCACATCTTCGGTCCAGTCGACGGCGCCGCGGGCGGAGATCTGCCACTCCACGGTGATCAGGGGATCGGTGTAGCTCGCGGGTCCACACGGGACCACGAAGGCGAAAGGGAACTCGGTGTGGGCACCCTTGGCCCAGCTCCCCCCGTCCAGCTGCCGAGTCGCGACCCGCTGCGTGTGCCGGCCCGTCGAGCTGTGGGCGACCCACTCGAACGCGATCTCCAGGCTGTCGGCCTGGCAGTCGCTGCCGGCGTCTAGGTGGAGGTACCCGCTGACCGCCTCACCGGGGCGGAAGCGTGCCTCGGTCCGGTTCAGACGAACGCTCAGCAGGGGACGTGCGTGCATGGGCGCGAGCATACACCGGCGGCTAGCGGTTTTCGATCAGCACCTTGAGGTGCTCCGGCGTGGCCGCGGCTGCCAGGGCGTCGGTCGCCTCGGCGAGGGAGAAACGTCCGGTGATGAGGGGGGTCGGGTCCACCCATCCTCGGTCCAGCAGCCGCAGCGCCGGCGCGAAGGGGCCGCACCTGGAGCCGAGCAGGGTGATCTCGTCGATGACCCAGGGCGTCGGCATCTGGGGAGCCGCCTGGTGCACCGTCGTCTTGAGCACGATCGTCCCTCGGGGTCTCACCAGGCGCGTCGCCAGGCCGAGGCCGGCGGGGTTGCCGGTGCAGTCGACGACCACGTCGAAGCGGGTCCCCACGACCTCATCGCCGGTCGCCCCGGTCACCCCCCGTGGGAGGTCGTCGAGGCGCCGCGTGTTGCGGCTCACCGCGACCACCTGGGCCCCAGTGAGCGCGAGCACTCGGGCGCACATCTGGCCCAGCCGGCCGACCCCGAGGACGGCCACCGAGGTCGACGGGCGCACGTGCAGCTGGTCGGTGATCGCGCAGGCCGCCGCGAGCGGCTCGACGAACACAGCGGCGTCGTCGGTGACCCCCTCTGGGACGCGATGCAGGTTGGCGACCGGCAGGGCGAGGCGCTCGGCGAACGCCCCATCCCGCCCGGCGATACCCAGGACCGTGCGGGCGGGGCAATGGGTCGGTCGCCCGGCACCGCAGGTCGCGCAGGCTCGGCATGGGCAGTTGATCTCGCCGACAACCCGT
>JAAZYN010000327.1 GCA_014239625.1 Myxococcales bacterium
CGGTCGACGGGGTAAGTGACGCGGTGGCCGATGGGGCGGCGGACGCGGGGGCCGATGGGATCTCGACGGACGGGGCGTCGGACGCTGGAGCTGCCGACAGCGCTGGGACCGACGGAGCGGCGGACTGACCGCTCAGCGTGGGTGTCTGGAAGTGAAGCCCAGCCGGCTGGACCGTCATGGCGGGAGGGGCAGCGAGGGGGCTCAAAAGGAGACCGCGGCTCCTGCTGACAGGGAGCGCTCCAGCGCTGGCGAAGCGTCTATCGTCGCGGTGAGCGTGCGGCCGTCACCCAGCGGAACATGGAGTGACGCACCCAGCGCGACTTGTACGTGGTAGCGATCGGTTCCGACCGAGAGGCCGTCGACGCGCATCCACAGGATTGGACCTCCAAAAGCGCGCACGCTGAGGTAGGGGGTGAAGACGTCGCCGATGGTCTTGCCGACCGTGAGCGAAGCGCGGAGATCCATCGCGAACAGGCCATCGCTCGCGTTCGCTTGGCCGACCACCGGGATGTACGACGCGGCGAGCTTGAAGCTGGTGCTCAAGAACGGGGTCCGCGATGTCTCCTCGATCCATGTTCGGCTCAGCGCTACGCCGATCACCGCCCCGGGACCCAGCGCGTTGCGGATCCGCCGGACGCCCGACTCGGACCGGGGGAGCAGCGCGTGGAGCGCGCCATCGATCACGCCGCCGGCCAGACCGGTGAGGCTCCAGCCGCCTCCCACGCTTGTCGACAGGCTGGCTACGACCATCCGCTCCTCGAGCACGTGGGGTAGGGCGTCGCCGTGGCTCAAGACGACGTCGGTGCGGAACCACCCGTAGGCTGCGCCCACCGTCCAGCCCGCGCGCGGTCCGCTCTGTCGTGGCCCGCCGGCCGACCCGGCCGGGACGGAGCAGCCTCAGGCAAACGCCTCCTGATCCCATGCCGTATGACTGGCAAAGAGCGCTGCGAGCACGGTCAGCGCTGCGAGCAGAGTTCTCATCGGCGCTTCCTCGTCGATGCCTTGACGAGCCGAGTGACCAGCCTGTCCACATCGCTCGCCAGCGCAGCCGCGGAGTCGGCGATGCGCTCGGCCTCCTGCGACAACTTCTGGTCACGGTCAGCCATCACCAGCGGCGCGAACGCGTCGATGATGTGGCTCAGGTCGGACAGCCTGTCGACGGTGTCGGCGCTCGCCGCAGCTACCGTCGCTGCGAACGGCCGGGCCAGCGCTCTGCTGCTAAGCTGCAGGCCGGTCTCCGCCAGCTCCAATGCGTCCGCCACGGTGTGCGCCACGAACTCCAGCTCATCGGCTTGCAGCAGCGAGACCCTGACATCCTCGCGCTCGAACAGATAGTCCGCCAGGAGCCACAGCTGCGATGTGTCCGCGCCGGTAGCGCTCAGCTCCCGGAGGGGGCGGCCCAGCTGCCGCCCCAGCGAGGTCGCGTTGGCGTCCAGATCTCGAGTCCCCAGCAGCAACCGCAAAAACCGGCGGCGCAGGTCAGTGATCCCGACGCCCTCCGGGAGGTCCCCTTCAAGGCCCCAGGGCTCTACCGTGGCGCGCCAGATAGCGTCGCTGTCAGCGTTCGGCGTGACATCGACGAGGCGACCCCGGAGGATGTCACCGATGTGCAACCGGGCTCCCGGCTCCGCGCCGTCGGGCGCCAGGAGTCGGGCGTTGCCGAAGACGCAGGCGCGCATGATGGGGCCTGGCGAACTCGGAGCCGCCTTCCGCTCTAAGCTGGTCGGCGGGCTGCTGCCCGGCGGGCGGGCGACGATCGCCGCGATGGCTCCTTGGCCGCCGAGCGCCGAGTCAAGGGCCCGGTGCTCGGCGTCGCTCAAGGAGACCTCGGTCTCGGCCGTCGGCAGCACGATCTCATCGAGGATCAACAACGGGATATTGCGTGGCATAGGATCGGTGCGTGCCACATGGCTCATCGAGATTCAAGGCAAAGACAGCCGCCGGTCCAGACCGGTGACCGGTGGGCTGCGATCAGGCGACAGGCAGCGCTCGCGCCGCGCCGCCAGCCAGAGCTCGCCACATAGGCGCCGCGCTTACTCGGCGTCAGCGCTCCGGCGGTGACTCGATTCAGGCTGTGGACGGTCTGCGGTCGCGGTCCACCGTGGGACGGCTCATCGTTCGGCGGTCGCCAAAACATGCTTCAGCATTGACCATTACGAATCGCTAGGTTAGGCCGGCCAGCATGTCCGATATCATGGAGAGGAAGGCTGAGCACATCCAGGTGTGCCTCGAAGAGTCGGTCGAGTCCGGAGTGACCGGAGGGCTGGGCTCATGGCGGCTGCGCTATCGCGCTCTCCCCGAGATCGCGCTGGACGACGTCGACCTGACTACCTCCATCGCAGGCAAGACGCTCCGAGCGCCCTTGATCATTGGAGCGATGACCGGCGGACACAGCGAAGCGGGAGCGTTCAACCGACAGCTCGCAGCGGCTGCCGAGAGATGCGGCGTCGGGTTCGCGCTGGGCTCGGGTCGGGTGGCCATCGAGCGAGCCGAGGCCATGGCGAGCTTTCAGGTGCGAGATGTCGCCCCGACCGCGCTCATCTTTGCGAACTTGGGCGCGGTGCAGCTCAACTACGGGGTGAGCGCGGCCGATGTCGCGCGGCTCGTCGCTGAGACGGGCGCCGACGCCATCAACCTCCACCTCAACCCCCTGCAGGAAGCGGTGCAGCCACAAGGCGACACCAACTTTCGACACCTGGCGCCTCAGATGCACGCGTTGGCGGATGCTCTCGACGTGCCGGTCTTCGTGAAAGAGGTGGGCGCTGGAATCGGGCGACACACCGCAGAGCTCTTGGCGGCGATGCCGATCGCCGGGGTCGAGTGCGCAGGCGTCGGCGGCACCAGCTGGGCGCGCGTCGAGGCCAAGCGCGTCGGCAGCGACGCGCAGGCGTCGGCCGCCGGGATCGCATTGGGCGCCATTGGCATCCCGACGGCCGAGAGCCTGCTCGTCTGCCGCGAGACCATGCCGGACCGGGTGGTCATCTGCTCGGGCGGGCTTCGCACCGCCATCGACATGGGCACGGCGCTCGCCCTGGGGGCCGACGCGGTGGCCTGCGCGTTGCCGTTTTTGAAGGCCGTCAATGACGGCGGTGAGGAGGCGGTGGTCGAGGTCATCCAGACCTACATTCACCAGCTGAGGATCCTGCATTTTGTCTGCGGGGCCACCCGGCCGAGCGAGATGCGGGGGCGCGTGTCTCGCGTCGACTCTTCCGGGTTGGCGCGCCCATGAGCGTGGCCGCCGCGGTGGGCCGCGCGCCTGGTAAGGTCATCGTGGTCGGCGAGCACTTCGTGGTACACGGCTCGCCAGCGCTCGCGGTGCCGGTAGCGCGGTGGGTGGAGGTCTGCGTCCGTCGGACCCCTGGTCAGTGGTCTGTAGCCGCCCGCGCCGTGCCTCATGTGCGCGCCATGTTGGAGCATCTGGGTGAGGACCCGGATGCGCTCACGGTGATCGTACGAACGACCTTGCCATTCGGCTGCGGGTTGGGTGGATCCGCCGCCCTGGCCGTCGCGTTGATACGGGCCCTGGGGATCACCGACGTGGAGGTCATCCACGCCCGAGCCCACGAGCTGGAGACCTTGGCCCACGGCAACCCCAGCGGCATCGACGACACCGTCGCGACCTATGCCCGACCCGTCTGGTACGTTCGCGGCGAGCGCCCCGCGCCAGTAGAGATGTCCAGCGCGCTGCCGCTGTGGATCGGGTTGACCCCGACGGGCGCCTCGACTCGCGAGGCCGTGGCCGCGGTTGGAGGTCTGAGCAGGGAGCGCCCCGGCTACTTCGCCACCCGATTGCAGCGGGCCCACGCGGCGGTCTGTGAGGCTCGCGTGGCTCTTCGGGCAGCCGACTGGCCCACCCTGGGGGCCGCGATGCGGCTCAATCACCAGCTGCTCGTGGACGTCGGGGTGTCCACGCCCATGCTCGATGTGCTCGTCGACGCTGCCATGGAGGCCGGAGCCTGGGGGGCCAAGCTCACCGGTGGAGGGCTCGGCGGAGCGATGATCGCGCTTGCGCCTGCGGACGCGCCGATGAAAGAGACCCTGCTCGCCCACGGCGCGGTGGACGTGATTGGACCCGAGACCCCTACCCACGCGGTGGTGTGACATGGTTGACCTGGTTTTCGACGGTGTCGTGGTGGCGAAGGCGCAGGTCAACATCGCGCTGATCAAATACTGGGGCAAAGCTCCCGCCGGTCGTCCGGAGGAGACGAACCTGCCCGCGGTCCCGAGTCTCTCGGTGAGCCTCGATGGCTTGTGGACCGAGACCTCGGTTCGTTTTGATCCGGACGCCGCCACCGACCACGTGACGTTGGACGGTGAGCGTTTGGAGGGGGAGCCGCTGGCACGGTGCGTCGCCTTGCTGGACAGGGTGAGGGAGCTGTCGGACGTCGCGTCGCCGTTTGCCGTGCAGAGCACCAACCATGTGCCGACCGCCGCGGGCTTGGCGTCCTCGGCCTCCGGTATGGCTGCGCTGGCGGCAGCCGCGGTTCGATGTGCCGGCTTGGGATCCGGAACCGGCGAGCTCGCCAGCAGGATCGCGCGCATCGGCTCCGGCAGCGCCGCGCGCTCGATCTTTGGGGGGTGGGTCGCGTGGGACGGTCCCGCAGCGCGCTCACTCTTTCCGCGTGACCACTTGGACGTCGCGGTGGTGATCGCGATCGTCGACGCGGAGCGCAAGACGATCGGTAGCCGCATCGCGATGAACCGAACTCGAGAGAGCTCGCCCTTTTACAAGGGCTGGGTCGAGCAGTCCCAAGACACGTTCGTCGAAGGATGCGAGGCCCTCGAGCGTCGCGATCTCGTCGGCCTCATCTCCGCCATGGAAGCTTCCACCATGAGGATGCATGCGTGCGCGATGGGAGCCCGTCCGCCGATCCTCTACTGGAAGCCTCCGTCATTGGCGGTGATCGAGCAGGTGCAGCGATTGCGATCCGACGGCGACCTGGTCCTCGGATGGACCATGGATGCGGGTCCAAATGTAAAGGTCCTGTGCCCCGGTCATGACGTGCAACGGGTGGCCGATACGTTGGCGCGCGTTGACGGTGTCCAGCGGATACTGATAAGCCGACCTGGTAGGGGCGTGTTTGTCGACGTGCGATGAAGCGGTCCCCCGCGCGACCGACCGGAGACATTCACACCGATGATTCGCGCCAGCGCCCCCGGAAAGTTGATGCTCGTCGGCGAGTACACCGTCGCCAATGGTGCCAGCCCTGCGCTGGCGGTGGCTGTGGATCGGCGTGTCACCGTGACCGTCCAAGGTTCGGAGTCCAATGGCTGGAC
>JAAZYN010000328.1 GCA_014239625.1 Myxococcales bacterium
TGACGTGGCAGATCTCCGCTGGCCTCGAAGGCGGACGTGAACGCGTGCTGTTCGAGGCAGCAGAAGACCTCGCTGGTGCATGTGCCGGCCGGCCCACAGAGGTCCGCGGTGCATGGGTTACCGTCCTCACAGTCAGCGTCATTGGTGCAAGCGGTACACGACTCTCCAGGGCTCGCGGCGACCGTCGCGCATATGCTGCCGCCACCGTCCGCCATCGTGACGCAGCGCGCCGTGAGGCACGGGTCGGTCGTCTGCGCCGTGCAGTCGTCGTCGGTCACACAACAGCCACCTCCTGCGCACCGGTCAACGACTTGCCAGTCGTCGAGGTAGAGGCCTTCGTGGAAGTTGTCGATCCCATCGACAGTGTCGAAGTCGAGCTTCAGACGGACGATCTTTCCTTCGAAAGGGGCCAGGTCGACGGCGACCATTTGCCACTGCCCTGCGGTGTCTTTACCGAAGACCTGCGTCGACGTCGTAGCCCAGGAGATGTATGCGCCGCTGATCTCGTCGACGAACACGGTCAATGAGTCGGCGGGGCCCGAGGCCTCCTCGACGTCCGACCAGAGCGCGAACAAAGCCACTCGGCCGGCGCCGGAGCTGTTGACGCCGGAGGTGAGGTTGATGGACGGGGTGTAGAGAATGACCCGAACCGCCCCGGCGTCCGTCCCGGCGTTGAGCGGTTGGCAGTCGGCACCCAGCCCGCCGTTATAATAGGTACGGCAGAGCGGGTCGCCAAGATAGAGCGACGCGGGAGGCCGCGACCACCGCTTGGTGTCGATCTGCCAGCTGACCGCGTCTGATGCGTTGTAGTCCGTCGCGAAAAAACCGGCCTGGCCCAGCGTCTCCAGGCCTTCGAACCCCTGGGAGGTGAGCACCGGGTTGACCGGGCAGACGCAGCCACCTCCGTCGTTCACCGGGCACCGTTGGCAGCGGCCAGCGACACAGCTCTCGGCCGCACAGCTCAGGTCGCCCGAGCAGCTGGTCAGGTCGTCGCAGCAGCCTGGTAGGGTCAGCAGCGTACAATTCTGCTGGATGCAGCGCATCTCGGTGCACCCGGCCGATTGAGACAGGTCGCAGTCTTTGTCCCAGTAGCAGCAGCCTTCGATGGGGACGTTTTCGCACTCCAGCTCGGCGTTGCAGCGACCCTCCTTGCAGACGAACGCGAACTCCGGGATGCAGGCGTCACCCTCGACCACGCAGGTGGCGATCACAGGTTTGGCGTCGGCGTCCGTGTCGGCGGTCGCCGCGTCGGTGGCCAGAGCATCGCTAGAGCCGGCGTCGGTGTCGGTGCCGGTGTCGGTGTCGCTTTCGCTGTCGCTGTCTGGCGTCTCCGTGAGCTGCGCGTCGGCGCCCGGGCTCCCGATGTCCGTTTTGACGTCGGCGTCGTATGCGGTCTCTGTTGCTCCGTCTTCGGGAGCGTCAGCGCCGCCCACCTCTGTGGGGCGGTCTCTGCTCGCGTCGAGGGCGTGCGTCTCCGTCTCGTTCAGCGGGGCGACGCTCTGGGGGGAGGGACACGCGGCCGCACACAGCGTCATCGCCAGGGTGAGCCTGAGTCGGCTCATCGATGGGCCCCCGGCCCTGCGGGTGGCCCGTCCACACCTGTGACCCCCTCGGCGTCGCGGTATCGCCTCCGAACGCAGCCCGCTCCAGTGCTGCTCGCTGGGGCCACCGGCTGCGTTCGCAGCCGCGGGGGCGGGGTAGCCGCCCAGCGTGCCTGGTCCGTCAACGCTCACTCGCCCCTCGTGTCATGGGTCCAGCTCCTTGGTTGCCCCGCGGAGAACAGTTCGGGCGGGCCCCAATGCCGAGGCGGCGACCAACACCCCGACAGGGTGTCATTTTTGAAGACAAGACTTCAACCCCGAGGAGACGGCGTCGGCTCCTCGTCCGCGTGCTTACTCCCCGTATAGCGACACAACCGCGCCATGAAGGGCAGCCGCCAGCGGCAGCACGTCCTCGTCGATCATGAACCTCGGGCTGTGGTGCGGCTCATCGCAGCCCTTGTCCTCGTTGCGGCTACCGACCAAGGCGTATGCGCCAGGGACGCCGCCGTCCGCGACGTTGAGGATGTAGCCGAAGTCCTCGCCGGCCGTGGTGCGGTAGTCGGCGACAATGGATTCAAATCCGACCTCGGCTGCGGCCTGAGCCACCAGGGACACAAACCCCGGATCATTGATGGTCGGGATGCACTCGCGGATCCAATCCACCGAGACGCTGGTGCCAGTGGCCGCAGCCACCCCCGCCGCGATGGCCCTGATGTCCTGCTCCACGGTGGCGTCCACCTCCAACGAGAACGTTCGCACTGTCCCAGACAGCGAGACCGCGTCGGGGATCACGTTGAATGCCTCCCCCCCATGAATCGCGCCGACGGTGACGACCACAGGTTCGAACGGGCTGGAGCGCCTACTGGCGATGGTCTGCAACGCCAAGACCAGCTGCGCCGCAGCGACCACCGGGTCGATCGCCCGATGGGGGAGGCCGCCATGGCCTCCTCTGCCGGTGATCGTGATGGTGAAGTCGATGACTCCCGCCATGATGCCGCCGTCGGTCACGGCGATAGTCCCGGTGGGCAGCTCATTACACACGTGCAGCCCGAACGCGCGGTCCACCCCGTCCAGGACACCCTCTTCGAGACACCGTCGGGCGCCGCCGCCTCCCTCCTCGGCAGGCTGGTACAAGATCCGGAGTCGGACCCCTTCGGGGACCCCTACACCGCCCACCAGGGACTCTGCGGCACAGGTCAGGGCCGCCATGTGGCAGTCGTGGCCGCATGCGTGCATGAACCCACGGTGTTCAGAAGCGTACGGGAGGCCGGTCTCCTCGGCCACCGGGAGCCCATCCATGTCGGCCCGTAGCAGCAACGTGCTAACTGCGTCGGGGTCACCGAGGTCAACGAAGAAACCGGTGGTGTCGGCGATTCGCGTCGGCGGTCCCAGGGTCCTACTGACTCGGTCCCATAGCAGCTGGGACGTCTTGTGCTCGATGAATCCGAGCTCCGGGATGCGATGAAGCGCCCGACGGAGCGCGACGAGGTCGTTCACTCAGTGATCTCCGGGCCCTGGTCCTCGGCGCCGTCATCGTCCTGCTCGGGAGCAGCGCCAGCCGGCCAACCGGCCCTGGGATCCTCGGGTCCGTTGGGGGACCGTTTCCACACGGGCCCCGGATGGTCCTTCCTCAGCTCTTTGGCGAAGAAGCCCTGCCACTGGATGCCAGAGCGCAGCCAGGTCATCCATCGTTGGCGGTTCGCCAGGGCCTCGCACCCCAGCTCCTCGATGAAGGTCACCCGCTCCATGTCGTCCAACTCCGCGATGTGTGCGCGCACAGCGCCGGGGCCCATGCCGTACCGCGCCTGCTCCGCGTCGAGCCGGATCGGCTTGTCCGGATCAGCGTGGCGCTCGACCCGTCGCAAGTTGCGGAGAATGAACTGCTCCTCGCGGTCCTGGAGGGCTTGCGTGATCTCCGAGTCGAACTCCTCCTCGGTCCGCTCCCGAGGTTCTTTGAGCGCCCCGCCCCACGTCTGGAGCTTCTCGAGGAACTCCCAGTCCACGAACTGCTCGTCGACCCTCGGCTGGACCACCACCTCGAAGGGCTTTGGTGCGCTGGGGAGAGCCTCGGCGGTAGCGATCGTCATGCCCGTCATGGAGACCACGTCGAGGTGCCGGGCGAAGGGGTTGAACGAGTCCAACGCGTCGTCGTCCCGTGATTCGCTCGCCGCGTCGGTCGTGGCGCTGCCGAGCTCGTCAGTCACCGGTCCCCAGCTCGATCTTCACGCCCTGGTCCTCTTCTTGGTAATATTCGGCGGTGTGAACCCTCTCGGTCACCTCTCCGAGCTCGTCCTCGAGGAACTTGGTGAAGTCGAGGCAGTCCTTTCCTGCAACCCCCTCGACCTGCAGGTTGACGTTACCGTCCGGGCCGATCGTGATGATGATGTCTTTTTTGGTAGCCATGTCGTGAGTCGCCTCTAACTCCAGGTCCTGACGCGGACCTGGATCTGTTCTTCCTCATTGGTCTCTTCACTCTCGATGGTGAAGCCGCGCTTCTTAATCTCGTCCATCACCTTGTGATAGCTGTAGCGCTGCGTGACCTTCTTGATGAACTCCTCTTCGGCGACCCCGCGCGTCGTCTCCACGCCCCACCAGTCGGCCACGAATTGGAAGCCTTCGGCCGTCTGCTTGACGCCGATGTCATACGTCTTGGATGCGTGGATACTCAGCAGCGCATCCGTCGTCTGGCCTTGGTAGCCCTTGACGTGCACCAGCTGCTCCTCGGTGGCCTCGCTGAACTCGTAGTTGAGGTCTTTGAGAGCCCTGACGAGACACGCGAGGTCTTTGATTTTTGTTTTGACCGCTGTGAAGTGCGACACGCTTGAATACTCCGTTTTTGACCGGGACCGGACCCACCGAGGCACTACTGTAACGACATCTGCGGTTAAATCTCCAACTTTCGGCCGCCGCTCTTCTCGCTCGACTCGTCAGCCGTCGACGCCCGGCGAGCGCGCGATTTCGCCCACTCCCGCATTCCGTCGATGCGCTCCTTCATCGTGTAGGACAGCGGGATGATCTCTTCGACCGCTTTGACCAGGCGCTCCGTCGTCAGCTCCGCCTTCTCGTCCTCGTAGCAGTCGTACAGGGCGCTCACCACGGCCTGCTCGATCTCGGCGCCGGCGAAGCCTTGACTGGCCGCGACCAGCGCGGGGTTGTCGAAGGACTTCGGGTCGCGGTTCTTTTTCCCGATGTGGATGTCGAAGATGTCGCCGCGCTCACTGGGCATCGGTAGATCGACGAAGAAGATCTCGTCGAAGCGTCCCTTGCGGAGCAGCTCAGGCGGCAGCGCGGTCACGTCATTGGCGGTGGCGACGACGAACACCGAGGAGGTCTTCTCCTGCAGCCACGTGATGAACGTACCAAACACGCGGGCGGTGGTGCCTCCATCCGTCTGGCCCGAGCTGCTGGAGCCGGAGAAGCCCTTCTCGAGCTCATCGAGCCATAGA
The DNA here is from genome assembly GCA_014239625.1 of Myxococcales bacterium. Lineage (GTDB taxonomy): Bacteria > Myxococcota_A > UBA9042 > PHBI01 > JAAZYN01 > JAAZYN01. The sequence continues at coordinate 4,988 of JAAZYN010000328.1, forward strand.
ATCGACGGCGCGACAGCCTCGGCCGTCTTGATCGCCTTGCGCATGTTCTCTTCGGAGGACCCGACCAGGCTCCCGAAGACCTTGCCCACGTCCAAGCGCAGCAGCGGCATGTGCCATAAAGCGCCGATCGCTTTGGCGACCAGAGACTTGCCACAGCCCGGCACGCCGACCATCAAGATGCCTTTGGGCGCGGGCAACCCGAAGTCCCGGGCGTCCCGCCGAAAGGCGGCTTTGCGCTTGCCGAGCCAGGTCTTCAAGATGTCGAGCCCACCGACGTCGGTGA
>JAAZYN010000329.1 GCA_014239625.1 Myxococcales bacterium
AGGGGATTGTCCATGGACAGCTCATCGGCTGGCTCGACGAGCCGGTGCCCCTGGGCGACACCGACGGGCCCTTGACCGCGCTGTCGACGGAGTCCGAACGGCTGCTCAGCAGCCTCGTCATCCCCTCGAGCGATTGATGGCTGCCGTGGACCGCAGCGCCGTTCCGCACGTCGGCGGGTTCAAAGTGGGCGCTATGGTCGACCACTTCCGCATTCTGCGCCTCCTGGGGCAGGGCGGCATGGGGGCCGTCTATCTCGCTCGCGACACCGACCTGGGACGGAAGGTCGCCCTCAAGGTGATCCTGCCCGAGCGACTGGGTACCGACCTGTCGGTCCAGCGGTTCTTGCAGGAGGCTCGCACCACCGCCCGCTTCAGTCATCCGAACATCGTCGCCATCCACGAGGTGGGACAGCACGGGGCCGCCCCGTATGTGGCGCTGGAGTTCGTCGAAGGTGAGTCGCTGCGACGCCGGCTGCTCGACGAGCCGATGGCCCCGGCCGCCACCATGCGCGTCGGGCTCGCCGTGGCGCAGGCCCTGGCCGAGGCCCACAGGCACGGGGTAACGCACCGGGACCTCAAGCCCGAGAACATCATGATTGGGCGTGATGGACGCTTGCGTGTGCTGGACTTTGGCTTGGCGACCAGCGTGCCGGACCCGGCGACTTCCGCCTACCAGGGCGACCCGCAGAGCCTGCCTGATGGGCCAAGCGATGGGACGGAGCTGAGCACCGCTGGCCCGTGGGTGGGGACCCCCGCATACATGGCCCCGGAACAGTTTGAGTCGAAGGTGGTTGGGCCGCCTGCGGATGTCTGGGCCCTCGGGGTGATCCTTCACGAGCTCGTCACCGGGTTTCGCCCCTACCAGACGCGTTCACTCATGAAGCTGGCGCTCGATGTGACCGACCCGACGCCGGTCCCCGACATCGGTGACGGCGCGCCCCCGGAGCTCGCGGGGCTCATCTCTCGATGCCTGGACAAGCAGCCTGGCCAACGACTCACCGCCGAGGAGGTGGCGGGGATCTTGTCACGTCTGGTGGGAGCCAATCGACCCCGCTCCGACGAAGACAACCCGTTCCGCGGGCTGCTCGCCTTCGGAGAGCGCCAGGCGGGTTGGTATTTTGGTCGCGAGCGCGAGATCTTGTTGGCGCTCGAGCGCCTGCGCGATTCCCCGGTGCTCCCGATCGTCGGCCCCAGCGGTGCCGGCAAGAGCTCGCTGGCTCACGCGGGGATCATCCCGCGGCTCCGCGAGCGCGGAAGGGTGGTGGTGGTCAGCATGCGCCCCGGCGGGGCACCGTTTCGTGCGCTCGCCACCCAGCTGGCGAACGCGCGTCGCCACGCGTCGTCGAGCCATCACCCGCGGCCCGCGGCGGGTGCGATGGGCCGCACCGCGTCGACCTCGCCCCTGGACGTGGAGCCTTCGGCCGCAGGCGAGCGGGCGAGCGTACCGATGAGCACGCAGGACACGGTCGCCAGTGCGCCAGATCAGGCGCCCACGGGTGCATCACAGGCCGGCGCGGCCCCCACGCTGCCAGGTGCCGGCATGTCCGAGCCGCCAGCGCCGGCCCTGCTCGCGACCGTCGCCAGTGAAGACGGAGCTTCAGCCCTCGGCGGCCATACGCTGGAGACCGCGCCTGCCGCAGACCCGCTCCCCGAGCATCCGGGCGAGGCGATGGAGACCCCAGCGTTTAAACGGCCCGAAAGCCCCCTCGCGCAGCCCGCCCCGTCGGTCCAAGGCGTCGCGGAGATCTCCGCCCTGGAGGCGGCTCTGCGCGAGCACCCCGAGCAGCTCAATCTGCGACTCACGGAGCTGGCTGAGGCACGTACATGCACCGTGATCCTGGTGATCGACCAGCTCGAGGAGCTGTTCGGCAACGTGGGCGAGGACGGCGAGGGCGTCGTGGAGCGTTTCCTCGACGCCGTCGGGAGCGCCGCAGACGACCCCAGCATCCCGGTCCGTTTGCTCTTCACTCTGCGCGACGATTTCCTGGGGGCGGTCGCCACCGGTGATGCCATGCGGCGCGCCCTCAGCGGCGTCGTGGTCGTGCAGACGCCGGACCGGAGCGCGCTTCAGGAGACGCTCCTGGGGCCGGTCGCGAGCGCCGGCTATGCCTTCGAGGACGAGGGTCTCGTCAGCGCTATGTTGGATGCTGTCGCCGACAGCAAGGCGGCCTTGCCCCTGTTGCAGTTCACCGCGTCACTGCTCTGGGAACGTCGCGACCGCGGGCGTCGCCTGTTGACACGGCGGGCCTACGATGAGGTCGGCGGGGTGCGGGGTGCGCTCGCGGCCCACGCCGATGGCGTGTTGAGTGGCCTGTCGGGAGATGGCGTGCGTGTCGCTCGAGACCTCATGCTGAGGCTGGTGACCCCGGACCGTTCCCGGCGCGTGTTGCGTCGCGGCGCTGTCCTCGAAGCGCTCGGAGAGGGCGCTGTCGAGGTGTTGAATCGGTTGTCCGCGTCGCGGCTGTTGGTCGTGCGGAAGGGCGACGACGACGAGCCTCTGGTCGAGATCGCTCATGAATCACTGATCAGTCACTGGTCGCGTTTGAGTCGGTGGCTCGATGAGTCCCGCGAAGACCTCGCTGTGCTGGCAGACCTGGAGGCGCGCCACGATCAATGGGAGCGACGAGGGCGTAGCGACTTCGAGCTGCTCCGCGGCGAAGCTCTGCGGGACGCCGTGCGCATCGTAAAACGCCATGGGACCGTCCCGGAGCGTGTTCGACGCTTTGTGCGGGGCTCCGAGACAGCCTCTCGGCGCCGCAAGTCCGCCATCCGTTGGGGGGTGGGGATCTCGATGCTGGCGCTGGTCGCCGTCGCCGCCACCCTGTTTACCCAGAAAGAGGCCGCCGAGACGGCTCAGAGGAAGGCCGAGCAGCAGACGCGTCGGGCCGTACAGGCGACCCGTGAGGTGGCCGAACGAAACGACGCGTTGATCCTGGCGCAGGCGCGCGGGCAGCTGCAGGCGGACCCGACGCTGGCGGTGGCCACGCTCAAGACCTTGTCCGGGAGCGTGATCGCCGAGCGCGAGATCCTGGGCGTCGCCGAGGAGGCGTGGCGGCGCGGCGTGGCCCATTACGTGCTTCGAGGCCACATGAACGAGGTCCGTTTCAGTGACTTTTCGCCCGACGGGCGGTTGCTCGTGAGCGCTGGATACGACAACACGGTGAGGGTCTGGGATCTGGCCGGCGGGAGTCATCGGGTGCTGCGGGGACACTCCAGTGAAGTCAAATTCGCTCGCTGGTCGCCCGACGGCGCGAGGATCTTCTCCGGCGGGCGCGATGGCAGTGTTCGCTTGTGGACCCTCGACGGGACCGGGCGCGTCCTGGGCGAACACGACGACGAGATCACCGCCGGGGCCTGGTCTCCCGACGGCCGGTCGGTGGCGTCTGGGGGAGAGGATGGAACGATCAAGCTGTGGTCCATCGAGGGTGATCTGGTCCGAACGCTCCGCGGCCACGTCGGTGAGGTCGAGCATCTTCGATTTCAGGGGGATGGTCAGCAGCTGTTGTCCTCGTCGGAGGACGGCACCGTGCGCCTGTGGCCGAAGGGCGGCGGCTCCAAACTCGAGGCGACGCACGCCGGTTACGTGCGGGGTTGCGACCTGAACCATGACGGCAGCGTCGTCGTCAGCGGCGGCGCCGACGGGGTGGTGCGCGTGCGCAAGGCGGACGGCGCCATCGAGCAGCGGCGACTGCATCAGCACGAGATCCGCACGGTGCAGCTGGACCGGACGGCCAGCCACGTGATCAGCGCGAGCCGTGACGGTGTCGTGTCCGTCTGGAACATCAAGACGGGCGAGCAAAATCTGTTGCGTGGGCACGCGATGGTGGTTCGGGACGCGGCTGTCAGCCCCGACGGCAGATGGATCGTGAGCGGCAGCGACGACAAGAGCGGGCGCCTCTGGTCGCTCGATGGTAGCGACCACCAACAGCTGCGAGGCCACGAGCGGAGAATCCGAGCGGTGACCTTCAGCCGCGACTCCAAGTGGGTCGCCACCTCGTCGAGCGACGGGACGATCCGGGTCTGGGATGCGAGGCTGAGCGGGCGCCCGGTGCTCGTGGGTCATGAGCGCAGCGTCAACCATGTGGCGTTCGCGAAGGGCAAGCCCTTGGCCGCCTCCGTCGCGGGACCCGAGGTGCGACTGTGGGATCTGGAGAGCGGCAAGCGGTGGCGCCTGGGTGAGCACTCGGACACGGCCCGCTGGGTAGCCTTCGACCCGAGCGCCGAGCGACTCTTCTCCGGGTCCCGCGACCGCACCGTGAAGGTGTGGAGCGTGGGTCGGCGCGAGCTGTTGAAGACCTTGGACGCGGTGGAGAAGGTCTACGAGCTGAGCATCACCGACGACGGTCAGCACGTCGCGGCGTTTGGCGGGGGGAGGGGCGTGGCGCTCTGGTCCGGCGCCGATTATCGCTATACCCAGGTCGCCCTGCACACCGACGACATCACCGCCCTGACCTTCGAGCTGCCGGGCTTGCTGGTCAGCGGGGCGCTGGACAAACACGTGTTCGCTTGGAGCTTGCGGGACGGTCGGGGTCAAAAAATCGGCGTCGTCGATGGCGACGTCACCACGCTGGCGGTGTCCGCCGATCGACGTCATCTGGCTGCGGCTAGCGAGAGCGGCCTGGTTCGACTCTGGCGGGCGACGAGCTACGAACACGTGCTCGACATCCGTGCCCACGGTGGACCCGTCCGCCAGGTCGTGTTGGCTGACGATGTCATCGGGACCGTCGGCTACGATCGGGCGGTCCGCCTGTGGCGTTACGACGGCCGGCCGGCCGGCGAGTTGTATGGCCACCGCGGCGCGGTGACCGCCCTCGAGTTCCTCCGCGACGGTGAGCTCGTGACGGCGAGCGAGGATGGCACCGTGCGTTTGTGGAGCCGCGAGACCATGCGGGGCTTTGAGCTGGGCCGCGTCGACGCGCCGATCTCGTCGCTGGCCGTCGACCGGGAGCGCCGCCGCGTGGCGGCGAACGGATCGGCGGTCATACCCATCTGGGACTTGGCCGGCGGCGAGGGCCGGACGGCGAAGCAGCTGATGTCCGAGTTGACCACGGCGGTGCTCGCGGGTGAGCCCGGTCGGGTTAGAGGCGCGGACGCTGACGTCGCGGCGACGCCGTCGAGGGTCCGCGACGATCGGTGATCCGTTGCCCCGGCGCGTCAGCTCGGGTGCCGTCGGCCCGGATGGGTGCCGCCCACCACCGCCGCGGACTGGATTAGCCCGCATTTCTCACCAGAGTTCGAGCGAAACCGAGGAGGGGTAGGTGA
>JAAZYN010000032.1 GCA_014239625.1 Myxococcales bacterium
TCCGCGAGTCGGCCTATTCGCCGCTCCGCATCCGCACGCCGCTCCCGCAGTGCCGCCGTCATGCGCTCCGCCTTCAGCAGCTGCGCCGCTGCTGCCGCTGCCGCTGCCGCTGCCGCCGCCGCTGCCGCCGCCGCTGCGCCCTCGGGTCAGGGTGCCGCGTCCGACGGCGGATCGGAGTCCACGCCCGAAGAGAGCTGAGCCTGGGTCCTCTTCCAGTCCGAGTAGCGGTTGGCGAACCAGTTGGCGAGGGCATCGCCGACCTCTCTATGGCCGGTGTTCGTGAGATGCGCGAGGTCTCCGCTGATCCACCTCTTTGTCTTGAAGCTGCGCATCACAGCGTCGGGATCTGGGCCGAACAGCGTCGATGGGTTCAGAAAGTCACATCCAAGCTGCTCGGCGGCCTGGCGCTGGGCGGCGAAAATTTTCGTGAGCCTGGGATCAGCGATAATGCCTCTTCTGCGTTTGCCGTGGGGCAGGGGGGCCATGAACATACAGGACGCGGTCGGAGCCCCTCGCTTGAGGCGCTCCATCAACGCGACCATGTCCTGCCTGTGGCGCCGCTGAGGCATGCCGTCCACCCGCTCGTTGCCCCCGAACGCCACCACCAACAGGTCGGGTCGGCGCGCTCTAATCTGCCCGATGTGATGGGCGGGCTCATTTTTCAAGAGGCGCCGCCCGCGCAGCCCAACCACCCCCATGGTGTCGAGCACCAGGCCTGGCCCCTTCTGTTCGAGCACGACCCCGAACACCCGAATTACGCCGCCGCCGCCAGACCGCACGCGTACCCATTTGGTGGGAGCCGGGAGCGTCCACCGCAACACCGCGTCCGTCGTGTCCGTTGCGACTCGGGTCGTGTGTTTGTGGGCGACGTGGCGCGGCTCTGTGTACAGGGCGATGTCGCCTCCACGTGGAGAGCCTTCGTAGAACACCTCTACCAGGCCGTTGAATGGGCTGCCCTTCGAACGGTACGTGGTTTGCGCACCTGCGTATCCGAGAGCGCTGACGCCGCCGAGGCCAAATTTGGTGCCACGACGCCCGAACAGCACCCCCTTGGACCTCCAGCCCGCCGAGCGGATACGCGCTTTGCGATGCCAATATCCCTTGAACGTCGGCGCGACGTGGAGAAACCCGGGACCGCCGTCACCGTGCCGTTGCTGAAGCACCTGCCGCAACCGGCCGGTGTATCCGTCAGAGACGATGGCGGAGTCACCCCACCACGCGATCCGCGCTTTGGCGCCGGCTTGCTCCGAGGAGGTCTTGGCGTCCACCACTTGAAGCGACAGGAAGAAAGCGTGGAGCGGGTCGGCTCCATCAGCCCGAGCGTTGTTCGTCGGCCAGCCTATGAAAAGCAGCAAGAACAAAGGAGCGGCTCGATACAGATCTATTCCCAGTGTTCGTTTGCATCCGGCTCGATATTGGCGAGCGATCGGCGTCGCTGGCAAGGACCGAGGGCGCAGGACTGGCAGCGTCAATTCAAGCCCGAAGGGACGCCGCCAGCGTCGTCGAGGGCCGTCAAGAGCGGGCCGCAGGCGAGCGAACACTGGGATTAGCATGGCGCGGCGCATATCACGCTCTGGCGTTACTCCGCATAGAAAAATCCGGTCGCAAGTACGCTGGTCGTTGCTTACTCGCCCCAGGGTTGCTATCTTCCCAAAGTCTCAGGGAGCGGTGTCAGTACCGGGTCGTTTCTACCCTCAGGAGGGCACGTGAGCTTTTCAAGCCGGGACAGTAGAGTGCACTTCGGTGTCGCCTATGCCGTCGTCACCGACAACAAGCACCCGGACGGGTGGTATCGAGTAAAGGTCAAGTTTCCCTGGATTCGCTCCAAAGACGGTGGCGACAAGGAGGACTACCTCTCGAACTGGTGTCGTGTCGCCAGCCCGATGGCCGGAAAGGGTCGCGGTTTCGTGTGCCTTCCGGAGGTAGACGACGAGGTGCTCGTCGCCTTTGAGAAAGGTTCGATGCGGTACCCGGTCGTGATCGGCTCGGTGTGGAACAAAGAAGATGTTCCGCCCTGGGGTGATGAGGCTCCAGCGGAGGTCGACGATCCCGGACCGGGCGGCGGCTCCATAGGCGTGTCTGACATCGCCAAAGACAACAACGCCCAGGACGGTAAGAACGACGCTCGGTACCTTAAGACCCGGCACGGGCACGCGCTCATCTTCGATGACGGGGAGAACCCGAAGGTCATCCTCAAGACGGCCAGCGGTCACACCCTGGTTCTCAACGAGAAGGATGAGCGGTTGGCGCTCTACAACCACAACCAGGAGCAGTACCTGGAGTTCGACGCCAAGAACAAGAAGATCACGGTCGAGACCGTCAACGGCGATATCGACGTGTACTGCAAAAATGGCACGTTCACGCTGGAGGCCAAGGACATCGTGATGAAGGCCTCCAAGACCATCGATGTGAAGTCGGACACGTCGACCAAGCACGAGTCCGGCAGCTCCTTTGACATCAAGGCTGGTGCCACCTGCACCATCAAGGGCGGCCCGAAAATCGATCTGAACCCGTAGCCCTCCGGTCCCGCCAAGGTCGAGAGCCCGCGAAGGTCGCTTCGTGGGCTCTCTTCGTTTGGGTGCTATCGATGCGGAGCTCGGCGATCGTTGGTGGGTGAGGCGCCAGGGTCGGTCGGGAGCGCCGGGACCATCGCCCCGAACGTGGGGCGCCATGCATGTGGAGCTCGTTGGCGGGTGAGGCGCCAGGGCCCGCCCTGGTCGGTGTCGCGGGGACCATGTTGGGTGCCATGCACGTGGAGCTCGCTGTTGCGTGAGGCGCCAGGGCCCGCCCGGGTCGGTCGGTCGCGCCGCGACCATCGCCCCACACCTGGGGTGCCATGCATGTGGCGCTCGTTGGCGGGTGAGGCCGGCCAGGGTCGGGAGTGCCGGGGGCCGCGACCCGGACCGAAGGCGGTGACGCCGCATTCGAGATCGGTCGAGCCAGCCGGAAGGGAGGTCGCGCTCGTCAGCGCTGCCGAGCCGCCGGTCGCAGCGGAAGGGCGTGATCCGCTTGTCAGTGGGTTCTCTTCGTCAGAGCGCCCAGTAGATGAGGGACTCCGGGAGCATTGACGGAGCGTCCAACGCGCCCATCAGGTCGACCATCACTCCGCCGGGTCGCAACGACTCGGCGGCGAGGCGTCCGATAACGCCTTCCAGATACGCTGCATGGGGCACCGCGAGGACGATCCCGTCGAGGTCCTGCATCTCAGCGAGGGGTGTCATCGCGACGCCAAGCTCGTTGCGGACGAGATCCGGGTCTGCGACCGCGTCGTGGCAGAGGGTCTTCACCCCGAAGTCACGCAGTTCATCCAGGACGTCCGGCACGCGGCTGTTTCGAAGGTCCGGCACGTTGGCCTTGTACGTGAGGCCGAGGACGGCCACGCGGCTCCCGGCGACGTTGAGGCCCGATTGGATCAAGAGCTTGACGGTTCTCTGGGCGACCCACCGGCCCATCCCATCATTGATGCGACGGCCCGCGAGGATGACCTCCGGATGGTACCCCATCGTCTTGGCCTTGGCCGTGAGGTAATAGGGGTCGACCCCGATACAGTGTCCGCCCACGAGCCCCGGGTGAAAACGCAGGAAGTTCCATTTTGTACCGGCGGCCGCGAGGACCTCTCCGGTGGGGATGTTCATCCGGTCAAAGATGATGGCCAGCTCGTTCATGAGCGCGATGTTCAAGTCGCGCTGCGTGTTTTCGATGACCTTCGCGGCCTCCGCGACCCGGATGCTCGGCGCTTGGTGGATGCCAGCCCCAATGATCGACGCGTAGAGGGCGGTGGCCCTCTTTAGAGTCTCTTCATCACTGCCGCTGACGACCTTCACCACGTTCTCGAGGCTGTGGTGTGGGTCGCCCGGATTGATGCGCTCGGGCGAATAAGCGAGTTGGAAGGTCTGCCCGAGCGTGCCTGCGGAGCAGGTCTCGATGATGGGTAGGCAAACTTCTTCGGTAGCCCCTGGAAACACGGTTGATTCGTAGACTACGAGGACAGGCGTCTGCTCGCTGCCCGCGGCTTTGCCGATCGCCCGCCCGACTGTCTCCGATGCGCTCTTGAGGTGGCTCAGGTCCGGCTGCTTGTTGGCATCGATTGGGGTGGGGACAGCGACGATGAGCACCGTAGCGCGATCGAGCGCCTCGACGTCCCCGGTGATCTTCAGCGAGGAACCCGATAGCGCGCCGCGGGTGACTTCGCCTGTCTTGTCGGTCCCCGCTCGGAGCTCGGCGATGCGGCGAGGGTCTGCATCATAGCCGCACACATCGTCGAAGCGTCTCGCGAAGGCCATCGCGAGCGGCAGGCCCACGTAGCCGAGTCCGATCACCGCGATCCGTTCTTGCCCGCCCTGGTTCATCACAGCATCGTACCCTCTCGGACGCGACCGTGTCCCGTCGAGACGAGTAGACCCATCGTAATCGTGGCCCCACCGATTCGGGCGATGGCCCGGACAGGACCTGGTCCTGGTCGCTCGTGACTCGGCTCGAGCCTGGCGTCCAGCCCGCGTTGTGCAGGGCCCTTCAAGGGATAGCAGGGAGGCGCAGTGCTGGTGAGCGTGGCACGCGCCGGAGGCTGGGGAAGTCGGGTGCGACGACTGTCGACCCCCTCCCGAGGGGTCATTCGACCGCTGGCACCGCGAGCGGCTGGCTGCAGTAATAGCCGACAAAGGCGCCGGCGATCATCAGATAGAGGATAAAGACCAGGAAGGGGGCAACCAGCATCGCGCTGCCGCCCAGAACAATGAACGTCCCTCCAACGGACGGTGTTATCGTCGCCCTCGCAGCACGCCACCACGCGGCGAGCATGCCGAGGATGAGAAGCAGCCCGACCAGCCCCACATCGGCCAGAGTCCGCGTCAGCGTGTATGTGGGGGTGATGGACCGCATCTCCGGCAGCAGATCCCGACGGAAGTGGTCGATCAAGTGGAAGTCCACTCCTCCCGCGCCATGGCCTGTCACGAGATAGCCCGGAGACGACTGGATGTGCGAGACATACGCGCCGTCCTTGGGTTCGAAGTAACCAATCGTGTCGGCGCCTTGAAAGAGGCGGGCGCCGATGCGCTCGTCGACCACTTGGCTCACCTGGCTCTGCGCCAGGAGCATCAGAAGCCCCGTCAGCATCAGCCCGGTGAAAATGTAGCGCCTCAAGGTGCGGCCTTCACCTCTTATCAGCGAGAGTAGGTACAGCACGGACAACAGCATCAAGACGCCTACGAAAGCGGACGTCGAGCGAGTCATGGCGATGCCGCTCAGCAACACGACGATCTTCCAGGTCGGTGCGGCGGCGCGTCGCCCCGCTATCTGGATCGACAACAGCAGTGCGAGCGCCAGGACGGCGCACGCGCCGGTGTGTTTCGGCTCGCCGCTCAGACCATAGAGCCTGGCTTCGTGATCGATCTGCTCGACGAGCACATTCTCGGGGAGAATTTCCACCACCGGCAAACCGGCCTCGACGGCCAACAGCTGGTAGGCCCCGAACACCACGCTCACCAGGTTGGCCGCGATGAAGCCCGACACGAGGCTGTGTAGGTCTCGCTGGCCGCTCACAAGCTTGGCGACAAGGTAGGCCGAGCCGAAATAGGAGAGCACGACGGCGAATTGAAGCGGGTGGCGAAGGGTCGTCTGTGCCGAGCCCCATCCCATCCTCTGAGCCCTCTCGAGGAGGTGAGCGGTGTCTGCGTCAAACAGAAAAAAGAAACCCGTGACCAGGACCATCCAAACAATCAGAGCCCCCAGCATGGCTCCACCAGGGAATCTGCGGCGCGGCAGGTCGGCGCGCGGGACGTGCAGAACGTAGGCGAGCATCAGCAGGAGCGGCAGGACGCGAGCCCATTGCCAGCCTACTCCGGCGACCTCGACTCTCAGGCCCTGAAGCGGTCCGACGAACCCCACCATCCATAAGGCATGGTGTCGGCCTCGGAGCAACGAAACGACCAGAGCTAGAGCGACGATCGTGTGGACAAGTGCGGCGGTGGCCGTCATCGCCTACGCGACTCCCCCGCCGCTGGAGGCTTTTCGGGGTTGTGTCCCAGCTGTTTTGCCCTCGCGTTTGCGCGCTCCGCGAGTCGCTTCGAGCCGGTCTTGCGGAACAGGTGGGCCAGTCGCGCGTGGAGTTTAGAGCTCCTCTTGTCGTAGGCCATCGCCCGTCTGATCTCGTGGATCGCTCCCTGGAGATCTCCGTCGATCTCTGCGATGCGGCTCTTGAGCCGGTGGACAGAGCTCATGATGTGGGGCTTGGACCCTGCCTCCCCGAGGGCTTCGAGCTTGGAGATCAACACCTTGACCCGCTCGGTCTCGTTGAGCGTGAGCCAGGCCCGAGCCGCTCTCTTCAGAGGCAACAGAGCCTCCTCGGGCACTTCGCGTGCCGCGGCTTCGAACGCGTGAGCCGCAGCGCGCACGTCATTTTTGACGGTCTGTGTCACAGCCCCCAGCGAAAGGTAGGCTAGCCTTCTCAGGCGCGCTTGGACCAGAGCTCCCTCGGTCGCGTCCGCGCGCGTGAACAGCGTCAATGAGGCGGCGTTGAGCTCGGGGCGTCGATCCGCGCGATCGAGCCACAGCCCGACCAACCGCCTGGCGATCGTCGCGTCCCCCGGATGCTCACGAAATGCCCAGCGAAGCGCCTTCTCATAGGTGGCGATGCTGTCGCCGACTCGGAGCACGTCGGCCACAGCCATCGCTGCGGGACCCGAGCGGGCGGCGAAGCGCTGCAAGAAGTCTGGCTCGCTGTGGTTTCGGGCCATCGCGACCCGGGCGGCTCGAAAGCGGGATCTCTGGTCGACACGCACCAGCAGCTCCAGACAATCCAAGGCCGCACCCGATGTCTCATGGAGTCCACAGAGTTTGAGCGTCTCTGGGTGCCTGGGCGAGAGACGAAGCGCATGGGCGACGACCTTCTGCAGGCCCTCGTCGCCACGCTTCGCCGCGCTCTTGGCTGCGTGGAGCCACACATAGTAGTCGCTGGGGTGAGACGCAGCGAACGTGGCCCAGCCCTCTGCCGACATGTCCCCGGCCGCCACATGCGCACGGGCCTTCTCGTGCGCAGCGGCCCAGCTCTGGGTGACACCGGGCACTCCTATGGCGACGAGTCCAGCGATGAGCCCCAGCGGAGCTACTCGCCAGGCGATCGACAGCTTCGCTTCGTGTGGTCCGCCCGGCGGGCGCGATGGTGTCGTTGCCCCTCCTGTGTTGTCGAGAAGGCGGCCCGCATCTTGGCCTTTGGACGCGCGAGAGGTCCTCGAGCTTCGAGGTCGAGATTCGGCGGCCGGCCACGCAAAGAGGATGAGCGCTGGCAACCCTACTCCTGGAATCCACAAGCTGAACTCCACCAGGTTCGCGCCGACCGCGGCACCGACGCCGAGGAGGGCGACCACGAGGTGCTCGGTTACGCGGCTGCGCCACATCGTCGACGCCATCGCCCAGGCCATTGAGCAGACGAGGATGAGCGTGACGGGCATGCCCCACTCCGCGACGGACTGAAGCAAGCCATTGTGGGCGAAGGTGAGGAGTCCGTTGGCCCATTCAACCTGGTGTTGGGGCGCCACCATCGGAAACGCGCCCGCGCCGACGCCGACGCTCCAGTGGTCCTGGGCGACATTCCAGCCGACCGTCCAACGGCGGGCGACGTTGACGTCGCTGCTCTCGACGACCCCGTAGACCACCGCCGCGATGACGACGGGAAGGCTCACGGCGAAAACGACACGAACGCGTTGTCCGGCGTCGAGGGTCAACAACCACCGTCGCAACGCGATGACCAAGCCCAACCCTGCCATCAGGCCGATGCCAGCGATGGAGCCAGTGACCAGGACGCCGGCGCCACAGAATATCGCGAGCGCCCAATAGCGTGCCGGTGCCTGTCTGCTCTTGCTGGTCATCGCCAGCGCGACGGCGCTCGAAGCGGCGATGATGAGGAAGGTGGCGGCGTGGTTGCCGTTGAGTAGCGTGGTCGGCAGTGGTGCTGATGCTAGCTGGAGGTTGGGCTCGTACACACCAAACAAGGTCTCAGCACGCAGCGCTTTGTGCGCGAGCCCGATGGTGGTCACCAACAGGCCTCCAAGGGCGATGGCTTTGATCGCGACACGCTGCTGAGACCTGCGCGAGTTCAGGACGATGAGGTACCCCCCGAGTGCGGCGAAGAGATACATGAACATGTCCGCGGTGGAGCCTCGGTCTACGGACAGTGAGTGGGTCACGGCCTCCGAAGATACGCCCAGCGCAGTGGCGGCCTGGGCGTGTAGGCTCGCGGTTGGAGAGCCTGACGCCTCCACCCAGCCTGCCGGCATGGGGAGCCATTGCGCGAGCGTCCAGCCGCAGGCGATGAGCAGCGCCCAGGCCATGACGTCGAAATGAAGGGGGCGGCCTTTTACGGACACCCGCCACACCAGGGCTAGCGCCACCACTCCCGCGAGAGCGCCCCGCGTGACGGGATGTGTTGCTCCGATCGCCAGCGGGGCCGCGAGCACGACCAGCGCGATGAGCCCGTGCGGGCCTACCAGAGACTTCACGACGCGGTTTCGGGATCTTTGCTGGAGTACGAGTAAGAGTAGGAGTACGCGTATGAGCTGCCGTAACGGTAGCCTCGACGATCTTTGCCCCGGTCGTTCAGGACCACGCCGAACACGTTGGCCCTGACCTGGTGGAGCAGCCGAAAGGCGCCACGCAGAGTCGGTCGAGTCGTGCGCCCGGCGCGAGCTACGACCAGCACGCCTTCGACCTCCGAACCGATCAGCAGGGCGTCGGTGACCGGCAACAGCGGGGGCGAGTCGATGATGACCGTGTCAAAATCCTGGCTGAGCGTCCGCAGCACTCTCTTCAGGCGGCCACCATCCAAGAGCTCCGCCGGGTTTGGAGGGCGAGGCCCAGCGGGAAGCACCGCGAGGTTTTCGATCTCGGTGGCCGTGATTCCGTCGTGGCCGCCGCCCGCCAACATGGTCGACAGCCCCTCATCGGCCTCCACATTGAAGACACGCTTGAACTGCGGCCGTCGCATGTCTGCCTCGACGAGCAGAACCTTGTTTCCGTTGCTCGCGATGGCGATCGCCGTGGACACCGCCACGGTCGTCTTCCCTTCCTCGGGCATCGCTGACGCCACGAGGAGCGTCTTCAGCGATCGGTTTACCGCGGCGAACGTCAGATTCGTCCGCAGTACGCGCAGCGCCTCGGCGCTCGGAGATGTCGGGTTGGCGTGGATGTGCATCGCCACCCCGCGCCGGCCCTCGGCCACGATGCTCGGAACCGTCCCGATGACTCGGGCTCCAACGTAACGCTCGACGTCCTCCCAGCCCTTGATCCGGTTGTCGATAGCCTCGAGCACGGAAGCCAACGCGATGCCCATCATGAGGGCCAAAAAAGCGGCCACGGCGAGCACCAGGCTGCGGCGTGGCCACACCTGGGGTGCGTTCAGAGCAGGCGGCAGGACATGTACGTTGTTGGCGGTGGCGCGGGCGATAAGCACGGCGTCCGTGTAGCGTCCATTCAGCGCCTCAAAACGCTTCTTGGCGCGGTCGCGGTGTTGCACCAGCTGGGCATAGCCGTTCTCGATGAGCGCCAGCGCCAGCTCGTCTTTCTGAGCGCCCTGCATCTGGCTCTGAAGCTCGGTCTGGCGGCTGCGTATCTGCTCGAGCTTCGTCATCGCGGTCGCCGCGATGTTGCGCACCTCCCTACGAGCCGAGCGCAGGAGTGAGCGGAGGCGGCGATTGGTGGCCTTCATCACCGGATGTTGATCCAGGTAGCGTGTCTCCAGGCCTGCTTTTTCCGAGCGCTTCTCAGCGATCAAACGTCGCAGCAGCTGCAAATTCGAGCTCGCCAGCAGCTCAGGGGCGGTCAGCCGGTCGATGTTGGACACCTTGACGTACTTCTTCAACGCCTCGACCCGCGCGGCTTCCGTCGCGTGATCTACGGAGAGGCTGGTGAGCGCCTGATTCAGCGCCCCCAAGCGCTCGCTGACGTTCTTGCGAGCGTTCGGGATGGTGCCGATGTTGTGGCGCTTCTCGAAGGTCTGCATGTCCTGTTCGGACTCGTCGAGCTTCTTGCCCCAATCCACGACCATCGGCTTGAGTCGACCGATGGCGTCGTCGACGGCTTTGCGTTTGAAGGCGACGTTCTGGGCCTCATAGGCTTTTGCGATGCTGTAAGCCACCTTCATCGCGAACTTCTCGTCGGTGTCCTCGAACTCGATCGCCAGCAGCGCAGAGTTGCCCACCGGCTTGGCTTCGATGCGATTGGCCAGCAGCGTGGGCGTGTCCGCCTTGGCCATGTGCGCGGCCTTTTCGTCGACCGTCATGTCAGGGCGGTCGTCGAGCTCGTGCAGGTGTTCGTCATTCCACAGGTCGAGCTCGTTGAGGACGCGCTCGGCTACGTCCCGGCTGGCGATGAGCTCCATCTGGCTGTCGTAATACTCGCGCGACCAATAGTTGTTGCTGCCGAGCTCTACGACCTCTTGCACGTCATTGAGCACCCGCGGCGCCTTGCGCGTCACCATCACCGAAACAGTCGCTTTGAAGCGCGGTTTTTGTTGGTCCACCCACCACCAGCCGGCGGCGACACCTCCCGCCACGCTTACCAGCAGCAGGTAGCGATAGCGCGACAGCAGGTCGAGGGCTCGGCGCAGCAGCAGCACGACCCCGTGCGACTCCAGGTCAGGAGCCCCGAGCGGTAGTACAAATTCCGGCCGAGGCGTCGTGTTCGTCGGTGCCCCGCGGGACGCTTCCGCCGATCCTGCCAAGTCTCTGCTGTTGGTGCCGTCCTGCATGGGCCCGCCAGGTTGGGGTGTCTCGATGCGCGGGAACTTAGTGATATAGGCGCGGGAGTATTGATCAAAAAGATCGGTCGGGGCTACACCAATCCACACAGATGGATCCTCGAACGAACAACGCTGGGCTGGCTCGGTCTCCTCGGCCACGGTCACGGGTCGTGCTCCGGGACGCCACCTGGTGGGTCATGCTGCTCATTGGGTTCGGTGCCCTGGCCCTGGGCGGCGTCCATCCCATCAGCTGCTCTCTGCTCGCTGTGGGGGCTATCGCCGGCCTGGCCTGGGCGTGGCTCAGGTACGCCTGGGAGGCTAGACGGGTCCCCATCGGGAGGATGGGCCTGGCCTTGCTGATGGCGCTCGGGTGGACGTTCTTTCAGTGGGTTCCGTTGCCTCGTGAGCTGGTCAACGTGTTGTCCCCTCACACCATCGAAGCGGCGACCCTGGCTGCGCTGGCCGCCGACACGTCGGTCCCCGATTGGCTCTCTATGTCCCTCTCACCGACGCGCACCGCCTTGTCTTGGCTCAGCCTGGTCGCCTGCACAGCGGTCTTTTTGATGTCAGCCGACCTCGCGCGGCGCGGTCGAGGACGGGCTCTCGCGCTGGCGGTCGAGGCGGTCGCTTTGAGCGTGTTGGCGGTCGCGCTGGCTCACGCGCTCCTGGGTGCGACGGCGGTGTACGGGCTGGAGGATGCCGTCGTGGAGTCGCCGTTCGTGAGCTCCTTTATCAACCCGAAACACGCTGGTGCGTTGTTGTTGATGGGGTCCATCGTGGCGCTGGGGCGTTGGCTGGAGGCGTCGGCCCGATTCCACCTGGTCATCGCCGCGCTGCTCGCGGCCGGCGTCCTCGCGACAGGCTCGCGCTCCAACCTGGGCGCCCTCGTCCTGGCCTGGGCAGGCTTGCTGATGATCGCATGGTACCGCAAGCGGGCCGAGGGGCGCGCCTGGGTGCTGCTGCTGGTGACGGTCGCCGCGCTGTCGGTCTTGGTGTTGGCCGTCTTTCCAGGGGTCTGGTCGGACGTCGCCACGTCGAGCGGCGCCTGGCGTGCCGACATCGAGCGGCATTGGACGATCGGCGCGATGGTCGCCTGGGATCACCCATGGGTGGGCACCGGCATGGGCGCATTCCACTCTGTCGCCGCGAGCGCGGTGACCGATTTCGACAACGGGCTGCTCGACCACGCGCACAACCTGCCGCTGCAAATGGTGGCCGATTGGGGTCTGCCCGCGAGCATCGCCATCACGGTGGTGTTTCTCGGTGGGTTCCTGAAGTGCGTCCGGCAGGTGTGGTCCAATCTGGGGTTGGTGGCGCTGGGGATCGCCGTGGTCGCGCTAGCGCTTCAGAATGTCGTCGATTTTTCGCTCTATGTTCCGGGCGTAGGTCTCTCCGCCGCGGTCGTGGCTGGCATCCTGAGCGGCACCTCCGACGCGATGCGCGGTCGGGCGCCTGCTGCTGCCTCTGTGACTGCTCGGAGCTGGCCGAGCGCGTCTTTGGCCAGCGTCGAGGTCGGGGCGTTGGTGCTGGCGACGGCGCTGATGTCGCATCATGTCATCGCCTATGGGCGAGACGCCTACCATGCACGTGCTGAGGTCGCGCTCGCGGAAGGGAACCCGCGCAGCGTCGACCTGGCCACCCTGATCGCGCATCACCCGCACGATTACTATGCCTTTCGCCTCGCTGGCCGGGTCGCTTTGGCTGACCGCCAGCACAGCCGGGCCCGTGGGTTCCTGGTCCGAGCATCGGAGCTGGCTCCTCGACATGGCGGGACGTCCTTGGATCTGGCCCGCGTCGCGATCGCTCAGAACGCGGAGGTTACCGCGGTCGATTATCTGGTCTCCGCTGCCCAAGCGGGGGGCAAGTCGCGCTCCCGAGTGTTGACCCTCGTGGCCGCGTGGTCGCCCGAATCGGGTGCGACCGCTCAGTTCTTGGCGAGCTCTGCGTCCAACGCGTTGTCGGTCGTGAACATCCTCCTGACCCTCGGAAAACAGCGGGATGCGCTGCGCGTTGCCCTGCGGGCCGCCAGCTTTCACCGTGAGGAGCCCACGGCGCTCCTGCGCGCCGTGGAGGTCGCCGCGACGGTTCGTGATATCGGGACTGTCGAGGGGTTGGCGAAGCGTGCGCTGCAGGATGCAGCGTCCAGGGTTCGACACCCACGGCCCTGGCTCGTCGCCGGTCACTGGGCGAAGTCGGTGGCCTTCGAGTTGTCCGGCGACGCCGTCAACGCCGGCGAGTCGCTGGCCAAAGCGACCGACCACTCGGTCGCAGCGGACGCCCCGCGGTTGCTGCTGGTGAGTGCTGGTGTCGCGATTTTGCGCGCCGAATGGAGTGTGGCGCGCCGGACCCTGCAGGGGCTCGAGCAGAGGCTCGGATCATCGCCCGGGCTGAACGCACGTTTTCATCAGCTGGGCTCGCTCGTGGCCGAAGCTGACGGGCGGCTCCAGAAAGCCATCGCCCACCATCACCGGGCGTTGACATACCTTCCCGGGGACGCCACCAGCAACCAGGCGTTGCGACGCCTAACGCGTCTGGCCCGTGAGCTCGACACGAGAAAAGCCCCGGCTGTGCGAGAGCACAACCGGGGCCACGACATCTGAACACGCGCCTTTTGCGACAGTCGACCCGCCTGGGTCGCCGGGTCTGCTGCTCCTACTGCGCGCAGGTCACCGCGTGGGCAACGACGTGGATGGCGCCGCTCAGCCCCGTAATCTCGAAGCTGTCGGTGTTGGCGCCATCGAGCACGTGCTGGTGGCCGTAGTGACCGGGCGCAGCGGTCATCGCGCCGCCGGAGGTCGGCAGGGCGGTGTTGCCGACGTACAGGTGGGTCGCGGACATCGTCACACCAGCCTCCATGGTGAAGGTCACCAGCGCGGTGGAGCCGTCGTAGGTGATC
>JAAZYN010000330.1 GCA_014239625.1 Myxococcales bacterium
GGTGACGGTTCCGCGTGAAGGTGAAGGTCCGCTGCCCGCGCGCGATGTTGGCCGGACGTGGGTCTGAGCCATAGCTGGAGGTGCGAGACGCGGTCATGTGGAGGGGGCGCGCGGTGTCGTCGCCGCGCTCGTACGTCATGACCTGCTGCGGCTCCTCCTGGTCCGGGTCGGCTCGTTCCGGGATCGGCTCCATGAAAAAGTCCATCCCGCCATGATCGAAGTCGCGGCCCTCCAACACCGGGAGTTTGACTTCGGTCTTCATGGACAAGAAGGGCTCCAAGCGGATCTCACTGACCTCGAAGGACTGATGGTTCAGGACGAAGGCCCTGCTTCCGTCGCTGGAGAAGGTGACCGCCTTGGGGGCCCAGCCCACGTCGACGACGCCGAGCGGCGACAGCATCGGGTCGCGCCGTGAGGTGTTCAGAACCAGCACCGTGTCCGAGCCGTAGCCGGTCACCAGGGCTATCGTGTGGGTCGGGTGATGATTGATGTCCGACGGCTGGGAGAGCAGGTGCGTCAGCGGCTCGCCCGAGACCGGGTCCTGAACGGGGTGATCGGCGAACACCTCGCCCTCCGTTCCGTCACGACCGACCTGCGACACCGATACCTCGACCGGGCGCGTCGGGACGTTGAAGAGGGAGTTGCCGGACCCCGAGGATCCGTAGCCGGAGCTCGACGGCTGCTGGGGTCCGTCGTTCAGCTCGATCAGGGCGCTCGCCAAGAAGTCGTTGTCGGTGCCCGGGTGCGCCTGCACGTGAGCGACCAGCACGTCTCCATGCAGGGGGTGAACGGCGGCTGCCAGGGCGCGGGTGGAGCGAGCCCCGGTCAAGTTGCGAAACGAGTTGTGGTCGCTGGGGATCCCTCGGCGCAGGCGGGCGGAGGACGTAGACGGCTGGCTGGTGGCCGGGTCGCGCTGAAACTGCCCGGAGCTGCCGAGCGACAACACCAGGACGTCGTCATGCTGGTGAATGACATGCAGGAAGTCGCCGCTGAGCGCGATCCCGCGGGGCGCGTCGAGGACCTCGATGCGCTCGGACAGCGCCAGGGTGTCCGGGCTCAACGATACGATGGAGTCGTCTTCACTGAGGGAGACGAAGAGACGTTCGCCCCCGGCCGCGCGCAGCGCCATGGCGAAGGGTTCGCTGCCGATGGTCGTGCGGGCCGTGATGGCGTTGCCAGCGTCGACGCGGACGATCTCACCGCTGCCTCGGACGGTCACCCACGCGTCTCCGCTCGGACCCACGAGCACGTGCTCGGGGTTCGTCCCGACCGCGATGGTGGCGGTGACGCTCAGGCTGTCTTGATCCATGACGACCAGGTCGCCGTTGTCCTTGTCGACCACGAGCAGCTCGTCTCCCCGGACGGCCAGACCGCGGCTGGAGGTCCAGGGCGCGTAGGTGACCGACCCCATCTCGACCGGCTTCTCGGGGAGCACGTTCGTATACTCGAGCAGCCGCTCGCTCGGGAGGTTGTCGATCTTGCCGCAAGCGACGACCGTAGCGATCGCGAGCAGGGAGACAAGAAGTATGCGAGCGGTGTTCATGGGTACTCCGACATCGTTCGGTCGAGCGCTCAGCTGCAGTGTATTCGAGACAGTCTACGTCAGGAGTCGTCGCCAACTCAATGAGCATGTCGTTGGACATGGGGCCGCAGGGGCCCCGACGAGAGCCGGTGCAATAAACGAGCCACATCATGGGGGCAGGCCAACCCATGCTTTCGGCGCGCCCATTCTGACGCCGAGTGAGGAGATCATGCTCACCACCGTCTAGTTCCTATGCACCCGCGTCAGTCCATGTCGAGTCGGCAGACGCCACACTGACCGCCGCTCTCTTCGACCTCTACCTCGATCGCATGAATGCGGGCCTGTGGCATTCGGCGGGGGATCTCTCGCGTCATCTTGCGCGCCAGGTGACGCGCCAACATCTCGGTCGAGGTGTTCGGTAGGTCGAGCACTTTGGTGTCCTGCTTGGGGAAGCAGAAGTACGACCCGTCCTTGTGCCGGGCCTCGACCATCTCATCGCCTTCGATGATCTCGAGGTAAGGGTTGTTGCGCGGCAGGAGCATGAAGTGGTCGAGCTCGTCGCAGAGCTCTTTGACCAGCGGCTTGAAGGGGATGAAGTCCACGACCAGGTCACCCGCGACGATGTCTCCCTCGACCTTGACCTGGACTTGATAGTTATGGCCGTGAAGCGGCTCGCGTTGTCCGTCGGCGAAGATCAGGAAGTGGGACGACGCGAAGTTGAAGTACTGCTTGTAGACGCGAATGGCGTAGCTTTCGGTGGGCATGGTGTCGACTTGTGTGTTCCTGTTGGGTCACGATTGGGGAGTCCGCTTGTTCAACCCGCCAGCGGCTTGGTGTGTCCCAAGCCGCGAGGGTGCAGGACTGGCGGGGGTCAATTCAAACCCGAGCAGCGCCGGTACGGGCCAGACAAGCCAGGTTGATGTATGCGACGCCCCCATTCGGGGCACTAGGTGCCAAGCCTGTCAATGTATTCTTGGAGTGCGCCGGCCGCGCCCCGCTCCTCGACCTGGGAGAATCGGATCAGCAACGTCTGGGAGCCGTCGCCGCGTGTGTCCTTGATGCGGGTGACCGTCCCGTGCATGGTCAACCGCGACGCGGTCAGGGTGGGGAACGCTGGCACGATGATCACGCGCTCGTAGTGCAGCGGTGAGGGGCCCCGCGTGCTGATGGCCATCACCTTGGCGGAGACCTTCTCGACGATCCCCTCGGCCTCGTTGTCTTTCCAACTCACGTGGACGAGCGCGGGATCCTGAGCGCTTCTGGCGCCGTCATCGCCACCGCGGCCATAGTCGAAGGTCGGCGAGAGCGAGGGCGCTGGCTGGTCAAAGCCTGACTCCTCGAGCGGCAGGGAGGCAGCCTCGCCACCATCCTCTTTGCCGAAGCCGAAGAGGCCTAGCAGGCCGCCAAACCGCCGACGCCGAGGTGAAGCGTGGAGCTCCAGGTCTTCTTCGGGTTGCGGGCCGTCGATCGCCAACGCCGGGAGCGCATCTTCGGGTGGGCGGAGATCGACCTCCCCCTGGACGCTGACCTCATGGGTCGCGTCGCCCGCCGCCCGGGTCGCTTTTTTGGGGCGCCCGCGGGTGTAGTAGCTGAGGGTCTTGGCCTCTGCAGCAGGCGGCTCCTCGCTGGGGGGCGGCTCCTCGCTCGGGCTCGCTCGCCGCCGCTGCTGGCGGTCAAGGCGGTCCAGCTCCGAGGCCAGATCAACCTCTGGGAGCGCGTCGTAGGTCGATGGGCCGTGGGTCGACTGATGGAGTTCGGTGGGTTTGAGCTTCGGGAAACGGTACAGCGTGACCTCCTGGCCCTCCCGCTGTGCTCGCTCGAAGAGGTGGTCTTGACCTGGGCTGAGCGTGTTGGCGAAGTCCTTGAGCGGGGCTGTGTCTCCGGCAGTCCACGCCTCCGAGAACTGCATGGCGTAGCCTGTCTCAGGGTTCTCCAGGGTCGCCCTGGGGATCGTCCAGACGACCTCGCCTTCGACCCGCAGCCCGATGTCGCGGTCGCCCCGGAACACCTCTCTGAGCAAGACAGGCGAGCCCTTGTCCGGAACCGTCGACGCCTTCAGGAAGGCGCCACCAGCGCTGACATTGGAGCACACGGCGCGGTGGATGCCCCCGTCGGCGTCGAAGCGGAAACGCATGGTCTTCGAGCGGCGCGAGAACTTGCGCTTGTCTTTGTAACTCGGTGCAGTCAAGGAATCGTTCAACCGCTCCACGGCTGTCGCAGCAAGCGCCTCAAAAAGCCACAGTTTTGGCGCGGACGTGAGTGTACCAGCAGGTCGTCGGTGAGGTATAGTCCCACGGCCTGAGAGCTCCATGTCTATGTTTTCTCAAGATAGTGACTCGGACCCCCTCCTCGGTAAGGTCACCGACGGGTTTGTGGTGTTACAGCGTATCGGCGCTGGCGCATCTTCCGTCGTGTATCAGGCCATGGAGAAGGCTGAGAACAATCGGTTGGTGGCGCTCAAGGTCATGGACGCCACCGAGCAACGGCTGCTCATCTCCAGAGGCGACACCGGAAACCCCTTCGAGCGAGAGGCGCGGTTTTCGCGCGTCGTCAAAGACAGCGCCATCGTCCGCATCTTCAAGACGGGCAAGATCGACGACGGCCGATTCTATGCTGCCATGGAGCTGGTGGCGGGGATGACGCTCGAAGCGGAGCTGAGCCACCGCAAGGCGATCCCGTGGCGCGAAGCTGCGGAGCTGGGGGGCCTCGTCGCCAGCGCGGTGGCCAGCCTTCACGCCATCGACATCATCCATCGGGACCTCAAGCCCGGCAACGTGATGGTTCGGACCAGCAAGGACGGAGCCGTTCGGGTCAAGCTGATCGACCTGGGCATCGCCAAACTCCTGCACGAGCGCGATGACGCCGAAGCGGGTGTAGAGCCGACGAGCATCGGGACCCCCAGCTACGTAGCGCCGGAGACGGCCGCGGGTGAGGGGACCAGCCCGCGCTCCGACGTGTACGCGCTCGGCGCCATCCTCTACGAGTGCCTCGCCGGGCGGCAGGTGTTTGGGTCGCTGCGACCTGGGCGGGAGTCGCTGATGGCGTATCTGCTCGATGCGTCCAGGCGGATCCCGTCCACTCCTCTGTCCGAGCTCGACGCGGTGGAGGTCCCGGCGGAGCTGCGCAGCCTCGTCTCCGCGTGCCTCGACCGGGATCCCGAGCAGCGACCGACGAGCGCTCTCGCCGTCAAAGACGAGCTCGCGCGGATCTTGGAGAGCGCGGGGCCCGCAGAAACCCCTTCGTCGTTGACGGTGTTCGCGGGTAAGGTCAGGGCCCTTTTCTCCCGGAAGACGCGAGGTAGTGGGAAATTCGCAGCCAAATGAAACCGCTGTTGGTGGCCTTGATCGTAGCGAGCGTCATGTCCGCCGGATGTTCCGATGGCTTTCAACCGCGGGATGGTCTGTATCTGGGAGATCGAGTGACCTTCCGGGTGGTCGGCGGGCAGCTCACGGACATCCGCTTCACGGGCGTCGAGTGTCGGGTCGCGCATCCGGACAACGACGCCCTCGCGCTCTGTCTGGAGCGCTCCCCGGGCCTCGTAGAGGGGACGCTCACCCCGGCGGAAGGGGTCTTCTCCGGCACCCTCAGCGACGTGGCGCTGACCGGCACCTTCTCGACGTCCGGCGACTCCGCGCAGGGGACCTGGCGTTTCGAGACGACGTGCGGTCTGGCTACCGACGAGCCGTGTGTCGGCGAGGGCGAGTGGACGGCCTATTGGCGCGAGGAGATAACGCCCGA
>JAAZYN010000331.1 GCA_014239625.1 Myxococcales bacterium
CCATCCGTGACTGGTCGTCGGTCACGAAGGCCTTCACGTTCGTATCCCAGCCCTCGGCGAAGGCTTTGTCGAAGTCGAGATGGATGCCATAGAAACTTCGGTTGTATCGAAACAGCTCGACGCCCTGGAAGTTGGTCTTCACGTTGCCCACGGTCAGCTTGGACCGATCGAGCTCGACCAGGAGGTACAGGGGCCCGCGCGCCCGGACGTCTTGCTCCTCGCGAGCCGCGTCTCCGAAGACGAAGTAGTCTTTCGCCGGATCGATGACCTGCTCGTAGAACGCGTTGAATCCCTCGTCTTTGGTGCTGTCGACGTGCGCCGTCACGAACAGATCCTTGCCGATCCCCAGCCCGCTCACGCGCCCCTTGAGATACAAGGCCCCACGCCCCGCGACGAAGATGTCGCCCGTGGTGTACTCGTGAAAATGGTCGCGCTCTGCCAACCTGGCGCCCTTGTGGCCCAGCACGCCATCGGCGATGGCCATCAGGAAGAACTCGCTCTTGGCGACCGTCACGGGCCACTCGATGGTCGCCCTGTTGCCGGCTTTGTCGACGCTCTCGATGACCAGCGTGCTCTTGCCGATGGGGAGCGGGACCGTGGTCGAGAACACCCCCGACGGGCCGACGTGCACCTTCTGGCCATTGACGGTGATGGTGTTGTCTGGGTGGCTCGTGCCCGGCAGAAACAACCGCTTCGTGCCGATCTTGAGCCCCTTGGGAGGCAGCCGGACCTTCAAGGTCCCGGCGGTCACCGGCTGCTCACGGTTCAACTCATCGAGCAAGATGGACTTGGCGCCGATCGACTCGCGCAACGCCTCGCCGCCGAACCGGCGCAGCGGATCCGCCGCGAGATCGTCTGATCCCTTTTTGTCGGGACCTTTCGCCTTCACTCGCTTGTCGGCTCCGGTCGCCGCAGCCTTCCTCAGGCTGAGCCTTGGCTCACCCGGCCGCGCGGCTCCCACCGCAGGCTTGGCAGACGGCGACGGAGAGCCTGCCGAGGGCTTCCGCATGGTCGCGTCGACCGAGATCTCTGCGGAGCCATCGGCCGCCGCGGCCTTCGCGCCGTCGGCCTTCTTTTTCCCGCCCTGATCCGCCGTGCCACCCGCGTCGGGTGCCTTCTTCTTTTTCGACGGCGCCTTGGTCGCCGGCTCCGGTGGCTTCTCTGGGGCCTTCTCCGGAGGCTCGGCGCTCATCCCCGAGGGCAGCGCGGGCGACACATCGAAGACTCCAAGTCGCCGCTGTCCTCTACTATTGGTCAGGGCCAGAGCCAACTTGCCGTTGGTCGGCCGGGCCACAGAGCGGGAGTATCCGCCCAGCGCCCCCACGTCGCTGGGAAGCCCCTGAACCAAGGCCTGCGCGCGGGCGGAGTAGGCGGACGGAGCCTTCAGCTGTTCGGGCCGCTCCCGCGGCAACACGGTGAGCTCGACCCGTCGGTTGAAGGCGTTGTCTCGAGGGCTGAGCGCGGGGCGAAGAGGTTGAGTCGACCCGTAGCCGATGCTGAGCACCTGACTGGTACGCAACCCCAGCAGCTTTTGGGCGACCTGACCCAACTGGAAGGCCGCTCGACGCGACTGACCCATCTCGGTGTCCGGCATCCCCGAGTCGCCGGTGTGGACCCCGATCAACAGACGCGCCCCGGGCGCTGACCTGAACGCCTTGCGGAGGGCCCGCAGGTTCGCCTTCAGCGCGGCACCTGGGGTCATGCTCTTGCTCCACAGCCTCTTGCCGCGGAGCACCTTCGCGATCAACGGCCGCACGGGGCTGCCGTAGGACACCCCGAACACGGCAGGTTGGCTGACAGCGACCCCGCCCCGGCCGTCCGCCATCGCGATGGTCGCGTGGTAGAGCCCGCCTCGCTCGAGCACGCTCAGAACATCGGTGGCGTCGGCGCCCGCCCACTTGATCTCCTTGGGGGGCGGCCCCTTACCCACTCTCTCGCGCACCAGCTGCGAACGCCCACCGTCCACTCGGAGCACCTGAAAACGCCAACTGTCCGATAACGGGCCGCCGGTCGCCCGGACCGTGAAGACAAGGGGCTCGGCCAGGGGCCCTGGGCCCCAAGGGATATTTTTTGTGACGGCGATCCAGGCCTTCTTGTCGGGGCGCGACGGCCCGTCTAGCGTCATGTCCACCGCGAAGGCGGCCACCTTCCGGCCATCCACCGCGATCGTGAGCCTCTCCAGATCCCCGGCGACCGTGACAATGTCACCGAGGGGCGCGGTAGGAAGCTCGACGCCGGTGCCTCCGGCCTCCGTCGTCTTGCGCGGCCGCACCACCTTGCCTGGGGATATCTCAGCGAACGTGCACGTCACCCCGAAGTCCCGCTTCACGACGAGACCTGGCGTGACGTAGATGATGTGTTTGATGGGCGTTGTCGGTTTGGAACCAGCGGGCAGCGAGTTGCTGTCGAGCTTCACCAGATGGTTCCCGGGCCGCATCCGACGGAGGTGCCATTTGCCCCGACGGTCGCTCACCGACTTCCACCCGTGGTCGCCGTAGATGCGAACGCCACCCACCCCCGCCTCTCCAGCGTCTAGGACGCCATCTCCGTCGTCGTCGCAAAAGACCCGACCGAGTACGGCGCCCATGTCGAACTCCGGGTCCGCCTCCACCCGGACGCTCACCCGCGCGTCGGGCGTCAGCGCCTCCCCCGTCGGCGTGCGCAGATAGACGCTGTTGGCGTAGCTTCGCTCGTCTTTCACGCGAATGCTGACCTGCAGTTGATACGTAAGCCGCAAGGTCTGCCCACGAAACAACGGGACACCGCCTGGCTGCTCGAGGCCCGAGTCGACTCCGAACACCAGCGCCCCGCTGCTGGCGCGGAGACCTGGGGGGGGCTCTCCCAGCGGCACGGCCCCTGCGGGTCCGATCAGGCGAGCGCTGCCGGCCACGTAGCGAAAGTGCTTGGGTGGCACGTCCTGAAACACGACCCCGCCGGCAGGTCCGCCGGTCGGAAAGTCGCGGCTCGAGTTGTTGGTCACCGACACCGTGTAGGTGACCACATCGCCCCGCGTTACGGCCCCCTTGTTGGCGACCTTGGTGATCTGCACCGAATCGTCGGCGCCTTTGGTGGTCGTCGGCACCTGAGCCGCAGTGGGCACTGCGATGAATACGAGGAACCCCACCACAAGGACGGTTGGGGTTCGCTGCTGACGGCGTCCAGCCAAGGGCACTCCTGAGTATGTCCACCCATCCTGGGCGCGGCCGACTGCGCCACTGTAGCGCGAGGTGATCGGGAGGTCCAACGGCCACGGGCATTTTCGCGAGGGTCGGCGATTGATTCGGAACAATATCGGTTTGAACAACGTCTCACGTGGTGACAGCGAACTCGGCGTGACCGCAAGGACACGCTATGCTGAGAAAAGTCAGCGGCCGTGGCGAGCCTGGAAATGGATCGATTCGCGATCCTGTTCGTTGTCATCGAAGCGCCTCTCCCTTTCACACCCTGCCAGCGAGATTCCGGTCTGAATGGAGCACATCGACGCCATCCAACGATTGGTCCGAAGCGTTCGCTGGCGCATCAAACTCCAACAGATGCTGGAGTACCTGGCGCGCAGCGGCTACGTGACCGTCTGCGCAGCCGCCATCGCCGTTATCCTCTACAAGTTCCTGCTCATCGAAGCGGACGCGCTGTGGTGGAGCGTCGGCATCTGCCTCGCGATCAACCTCGTGGCGCTCATCGCGGGGGGCCTCAAGCGGGTCTCGCGGGTGGACGCTGCAGCGATGCTCGACGAGCAAGGCGGCCTTCATAGCAGACTGGGCTCTGCGCTGGCGTTTCTCGATGAAGACGAGCCCACCCCGCTCATGGAGTTGGCCATCGCCGACGCGGCCGACGCCGTGCCCTTGGCCAAGCCGCGACTGGCAGCCCCGCTGGCGCTCCCCGTGACCCTGGCGGTCGCCGCGATCTCGAGCTTCTTCGTCACCGGAGGCGCGGTCTACTACCACTACGAGCTCCCGCCCAGCGTCGGGGCCGCCTTGAGCTCCGGACCCGGCGGCGGTCTGCGCGCCCCGGACGCGCCGCCGAGCTTCGACCGCCCGGCGTTGACCAAGTCCCTGAAAGCGCGCCTGAGCGAAGAACACAGAGACCTGGCGCGCCGCCTGAAGAGCGCCGAGGACCCGCACGTCAAGAAGATGCTCGGGATGCTCAACAAACTCATTCGGGACCTTCAGGCAGGGAAGCTCACCCTCAAAGAGGCGTTCAAGCGCATGGCCGAGCTCGACAAGGCGAGGGCGGAGTGGAACAAGAAACGTGGGGAAGGTCAGAAGGCGGTCGCCAAACAGGTCAAGAAGGCGGCCGAGAGCCTGAAGAGACCCAACAAAGCCCTCCGGCCTATGGTCGAGGCCCTCAAGAAGGACGACCTGAAGCAGGCAGCGCGCGAGATGGAGAAGCTCGCCAAGAAGATGGACAAGGGCGCCTTCGCCAAGCGCCAACAGAAATCCATCCGCAAGGACATGCAGCGGATCGCGGAGGCGCTCAAGAGCGAGCGTCAAAAGCGCGAAGCCAAGGCCCGTAAGGAGCGCGACCGCCTTCAAAAGAAGAGAGACCGCCTGGCCAAAAAGAACAAGAAGGACCGCCTCAACAAACGCGATCGTAATCGACTGAACCGCAAGAATCGACAGCTGGAGCAGCTTCGGCGGGAGCGTGAGCAGATGAGCGAGGCGCGGAGACAGCTCGAACGCCTACAGCGGGAGATGGACCAGCGCAGCGCAGCCAATCAACAACGTCGCCAGCAAGGTGGGCAGCAACAGCAGAAGATGACGGCCCAACAGATGCGCCGCGCCGCGGAGATGATGCGGCGAATGGCGCAGCAGGCGAAGAACGGCAGGACCATGCGGGTCGCCGAAGGCAAGGTCGTCGATCTGAAAGAGCTGATGCGGCGCGCGGGAAAGCAGGGACAGGGCGGAAAAAACGGAAAGGGCGGAAAAATGGACCGCTTCATCAAGATCGCCAAGGGCCAGGGCCAAAAAGGCAAGGGTGGCCAGAGCGGCGGTGGCAAGCCAGGCGGCAAAGGTCAGGGCGGCAAGCTCTTCAAGCCGGGCAAAAACGGCGAGATGGTCATGCTCGGTGGAAAAGGCGGCATGCCCGGCGGCACGAAGCGCGGCCAGGGCAGAGGCATGGGCCAGGGCAAGGAGCAAGGCCAGGGCATCGGGGACGGCCATGACGGACAGCCCCTGGGCCGCGCGACCAACCTGAGAGCCCGACACAAAGAGAGCATGGTCAAAGGCCGCGAAGCCGCCGGTCAGAGCCAGTCACGG
>JAAZYN010000332.1 GCA_014239625.1 Myxococcales bacterium
TTCCGCGAGCGCGTCAAACGCGAGGCGCGCACCATGAAGAGGCTCAATCACCCCAATATCCTGCGCGTCGAAGAGGCTGGCGAGTTGGACGATGGCCGCCTGTACCTGAAGCTGCCGGTGCTCGTGGGCGGCACCCTCGCCGATCGCATCAAAGCTGGCCCGACGCCCGAGGGGCAGCTCATCATCTGGGCCCGACAGATCCTGGGGGCGCTCGCCTACATGCACGAGCGGGAGGTGGTCCACCGAGACATCAAGCCATCGAACTTCCTCCTCGATGACGACGCCACGGTCTACCTGTCTGACTTCGGCATCGCGCTGGGGAGCGCCGACACGCGGCTCACGAGATCCCTGGAGATGATGGGCTCGTTTGCGTATATGGCCCCCGAGCAACGCCGAGGGTTGGAGGCCGACTCGGAGTCCGACATCTTCAGCCTGGGCCTCGCCCTTCATGAGCTGGCGTGTGGGAAGATCGGGGGGACACGACCCGGCGACGACGTCACGGGAGTCATCGGCGAACTCATCGAGCAGATGTGCCACCCCATCATGCGCGAGCGACCCACCGCGGCGCAGGCGCTGACGCGGCTGCCGACAGAAGCTCCGCCCCCCGAGTTGTCCGGCGCGATGCTCACTGTCCGCGGGCCCCGTGGAGAGGTGATGATGACCCTGGCTGAGCTCGCTCGAGCCGTCCGGGACGCGCCCGATCCTCGCTACACGGTGTGGCACCATGGCTGGACGCGTTGGCGGCGCTGGCAGGAGCTCCCAGAGCTCGACGCGCTGGTGCCGGGACCGCCGGCGACCGACCGGGTCGCGCGCGTTGAGATTCGCGCGGAGAGGATCTCCCCCTGCACCTTCCAGATGGCTGAGCGTCAAGTGACGCTCACTCGAGGCTTTTTGATAGGCGCAGCGCCCGTGTCACAGGCGCAATGGCGCGCGGTGATGATGGGTGACGACGGTCATGACGATGGCGGCCCGGCCCGCTCTATGTCCTGGTATCAGGCGCTGGAGTTCTGCAACGTGCTATCGGCCCAGGCAGGGCTGGAGCCGGTCTACTCCTTTGGTCAGGCTGCCCCGCGTAAAGGGCGCTACGGTATCGACGCCCAGGGCCGCATGCTCTATGGCCTGGTCTCGCCGTCGCTGTTACCGAAGATCCTCGTCCACTTTGGCGAGCAGACCATGCACATTGTTCAGCGCGCGCCGGAGCGCCTGGCCGAGGTGCCCGGCGTCGACACCATGACCATCAGCGCTGTGCGGGACGGCTGGGACCCCGACAAGTACTTCGAGCGCCCCGTACGCAGGTCCATGTCGAGCTCGGGGTGGCGCCTACCCACTGAAGCCGAGTGGTCGTTCCGTGCGCACGACATGACGACGACGAGCCACGGGCTCTGGGAATGGGTCTGGGATGCGGATGGACACCCAAAATTCGCGGTCGATCCGATGCCGCTGGGGACAGAGCCGTCGACGGATCCAGCAGGCGCTGAGGACGGGCCACGCCGGATCATTCGACGTGGCTCCGAACGCCATTGCCGGGTCCCCGAGAGTCGCTCACCCGATGTCTGTTTCCGCATCGCGCGTCAAGACCCGTGACGCGACCGCCCTGGCTCCGTGGACCACCATGGTTTAACGCGATCTCCTGATTGGCTGTGCCGCTGGCCGCGGCGCGCGACCTTAAGCACCGCGCGACGGGGCACGGCGCCAGGTGAGCGTCACGACGGCCGGCCGCGACCGGGAGAGGCTCACGCCGGTACCGACCCGGCGGTGGTCGGTGGGGACTCACCGGTCACGGCCGAAGCGCCACGCCGCTCCGAACCGTTTTCAGGCTCTCCCTAGTGTACCGTGTGGGAAGTTCGCTTACATAACCCTGGCTTGTTTGGCTCGTACCGGCGTTGCTCGGGTTTGAATTGACCCCCGCCAGTCCTGCACCCTCGCGCCTTGGTACGAACCAAACCGCTGGCAGGTTCTGTAAGCGAACTTCCCACACGGGACACCAGTCTCGCTCGAAGTGCCATCCGGGCCAACAGCGTCGCTGGCTCGGCGTTGATGATCCGCTCGGCGGCGCGGCCCGTACACGGGTCATGATGAGAGCTTCACTCCTCAGGCTCCTGCTCGCGCTGGTCGCCGTGGCCGGCCCGGCGATGCCCGCGACGGCTGATACCGGTGTCGGCCGGTTGTCGCCCGCCATATTCGGGGTGGAGCTCGGCGAAGGCCGCATTCAGGAACACGTCGGCGGCGCCAACGTCAGCGCAGACTGGAGCGGCTTGGAGGTCGCGGCGTACCTGCCCCACGCGGCTTTCAGCCCGATTCTGGTGGGTGTGGCCGGACAAGCCGACTTGACGCTGACCGTGCCGCTCGCGGAGTTCGACCTCGCCGAAGGCTGGACCGTCTCCTGGTCGGGGACCGTCGCATCCGGTTTGATCGACTTCGACCACCATCGCGCCGTCAGCAACCTGGCCGTCGCGCCGCGCCTGACGTTGGCATGGGGCGAGCTCCGCTTGGAGGTGGCTGCCGAGCTGGATGAGGCGGGGGGCCTCACCTGGGTCACTGGGGCGAGCCTTGCGGGGAGCTGGGCCGCCGTCGCCTGGAGCGTTTCGCTGACCTTCGAGGAGGCCGACGGCGAGGCCGCCGGCGAGCTGGTGACGACGATCTCAACGCAGCTGGGCCGCTGCGAGTTTGGCGCGGGGGCTCTGCTGACCGTTGATTCCACGAGCGCTCTGCTAGCGCAGGTGCTGGTGTACGTGGCGGTGCCGTTCGGCCTCTGACGCTGACACCATCACAGCCTTCAGGCGCCGGCCCGCTGCTCCCGCCCCCATCGGCCGTTTGGCGAGGCATCAGGGGGCCACGCAGATGGACCCGCAGGTGGTCCCGCTGCAAGTACCCTCGCAGTGGGCATCTTCGGTACAGGGATCGCCCGGCTGTCCTCCCAGCGGATCCGGCACGCACACGTAGACCAGGTCACCATCGGATGACAGCGGCACACAGATCTCTCCGCTGGCGCAGCTCAAAAAGCAGAGCGCCATACAGGTGTGAGTCCCGGCCACCGAGTCCCACAGACACACCCCACCCTCACAGTCCCCGTTGCTGACGCACGCCGCGCCGACCGGCTGCCCTGTGCTCGAGATGCGATGCACATCCGACGGCGTGCACGCCAACATCGGACAGAGCGATCGATCGGGCGACTCGGAGCCGCGACAGACCTCTCCGGGCCAGCAGTCGTCGAAGCAGCGTGGCGCACACCAGTCGACGCCGAAGAGGCCGGGGGCGCAGACCCCGCTGTTGCAGTCGCTGTCGGCGAGACACGCGGCCTTGTTCTCGCCGGGGCTGGGGGCCGGGACGGTCAGGTCATCGAGGTAGAGCGCCCAGGCGCGGGTGGGGTGAGCCTCGGCGCAACCCGATCCTCCAGGATCGGACGCGCCGGCGTTGACCGCCAACCAGGTGCCTCTCACGCCGAGCGCCATGGTCGCCATGTTGCCCGGACGGACGGTGGCCTCGACCGGGCTCGAGAGCTCCGAGTGGACGAACCGGAGCGCCCGCGGGACATCGACCGTGCAGTCACCGGAGGCCGTCTCTGGGCAGCCCTCGGGGTCGACCGCGATGGACCAGCCGTGGTCGCCGAGCAGCTCGGAGCCCCAGGCGCCGCCACCAACTCCGGTGTCAGCGATGAACATCAGGCGCGGCCAGGCCTCGACGCTGAAGATCGCCACCCCGACGGCCTCACCGGCGTCGGTCGGAGCGCGGCGTAGGATCACCGACAGGAGCTGGTCGACCTGCGCAGGGAGCGCCCCGGGCCCCAGCTGATAGTGGAGCCGAACCTGGCCCGAGGCGGTCACCAGGCTCAGCGTGCTGCCTGTGTTCGCGCTCACACGACCCAGGAAACGCCGGTCCCAACCGACCTCGCCATCCAGCTCCAGTGGCGGCATGCCCTCCACGGTCAACGTGAGCGGCTCCACCGGAGCCGCCTGGCACGGGGCGGGCGGGTTCTGCCCTGGGTCGGCGTCCGCGTCCGTGGTGGCGTCCACCGTGACATCCGAGTCGACCGTGACATCCGAGGCCGGGGCGGTGAGCTGAGGCTCGGCTGGGCAGGCGGCCAGCGCCCCGACGAGGGTGATGAAGGCGACCAGGGTGTTGCTTTGGTGGTTCCGCATGCTACGCATATCCTCGCACGACTTTGGCTGTGACGGCATCTGGGGTAGATTTCCGGCCCACCCTGTAGGCACCCATCTCCTCCCCGCCCATCGCCATGCGTCTGACCACCTTCATCCACTATGACGCCGTCGTCTCGACCGACGCCGGCCTTTGGCGCCTGCTCGACCGGGTGAAGAGCCACGGCCTGGCGCTCATCGGGGAGGTCCCGGTGTCCGCGGCGGCGACGCGGGCCTTGCTGGAGCGTGTCGGTCCGCTGTTCCCCAGCCTCTTCGGTGATTTCTGGGAGTTCAGCAACGACGCGAGCTACGTCGATTTAGCGTACACCAACAAAGCCATCGCCCTTCACACCGATGGCACCTACTACCCCGAGCCGCCGCGGCTGGAGGTGTTCCACTGCCTGCGCTTCGAGGGCGAGGGGGGACACAGCGTGCTCTCGGACGGAGTCGCCGCTGCCGAGCGGTTGCGCACCTCAGACCGGGCGGTCTTCGACCTCCTCAGGGAGGTCCGCGTGCCGGCGCGCTATCTGG
Organism: Myxococcales bacterium; assembly: GCA_014239625.1. Taxonomy (GTDB): domain Bacteria; phylum Myxococcota_A; class UBA9042; order PHBI01; family JAAZYN01; genus JAAZYN01. Next base: position 4,668 of record JAAZYN010000332.1, read on the forward strand.
ATGGCGAGCTCGACTCCAGGGGCGAGCACCCGGTGTTGACGCTGGAGGACGGCTCGGACGGGACGGTGCGGCGGGTCTGCTTCAACCCCTACGACCGGCAGCCGTTCGACCTGGAGGTGGAGCGCCGCGCGGCCTTCGAAGCCGCCTGGCGCGCCTACGCACAGGAGGTCGCGCGCCCGGGCGCGACGCACCGTCTTCCACTTCAGCCCGGCACGGCCCTCATGTTCGACAACTGGCGCATGCTCCACGCCCGCGAGGCCTTCACCGGAGAGCGCCATCTATGTGGGGCCTACGTGTCACACGAGGTGTTCGAGCGAAGCCTCGCTGCCGCCATGGGGCCCTGACGAGACCTGCGGGTCCCGCGCTGTCGCCGCCCAGCCCTCACCCCGAGACCTCCTCGGTGGCCGTCACCCGGCGGCTGGCGGTCGGCGATTCCCCCTTGGATCCCGGCCCCGCCCGGACCGATGGAGCGGGCCGAGGGCCCTGCGGAGGGCGCCCCACCCTGTCCCCTCAGGCCGGCGCCACGGCCCCAGCTGAATCTTCCCTCGGCGACGTCGTCGTGGGCCCGT
>JAAZYN010000333.1 GCA_014239625.1 Myxococcales bacterium
GCAAGAGGTCGTCGACGCCGCTGTCGACGCCCTGAGCAGGTCGCCAGATGCTAGCCGCCCTGGCCGCTGCACGACGCACAAGGTGGCGCTGGATCCCGATCTGCCCCCAGAGAGCAGCGTCGATGGAGAGTTCGAGCGCATGCTGTGGCGCCACCACGGCAGCGCCATGGAGTGGGTTCGCAGCCGGATGCGGAGCCACCCGGCGGAAGCTAAGAGGATTGTGGAGGACAGCCCCAGCCTGGACTATGTCATGGCGCAGGTCTCCTGGGCGGTCCTCGGTGAGCACGCGGTGCGGCTGGAGGACGTGCTGATCCGACGGCTACACGTCTTTTACCGAGCGACGGATCAAGGTCGCGGTGTAGCTCGACGGGTCGCCTGCCACATGGCGTCGCTGCTGGGTCGCCACGACGCGTGGATCGCTGCCGAGGTGGAACGTTATGAGGCGCTCATCGACCTGAGCCGCAGAGGTGCCAGAGAGCTCATGGAGGCGAGCGATGATTTGGCTCGCGCGCCGGGTGACGGTTAGCGTGGACGGCGCTATGATGCCCCCCTCTGAAAGAGCGGCTGACACAGTAGGATGAATGGGCACACGAACTCTCAGGCTCGTAGCGGCGTCGCTGGCTTTGGCGATGGGGACGTTTGCTCCCGGTTGTGGCCCGGGCGATTGCGCTAAGCTGGAGGCTCGTGTCTGCAAAGAGGTCCGGGACAAGCGGCGTTGCAAGCTGATCACGGATCCGCAGCGACGCGAGCATCTGTCGGGTGAAGTCTGTATGCGCATGCTCAAGGCTCTCAAGCGATAGACACCGACCCCCAAGACGCACGCGACGGGACGCTGGACTGGATCGCCACGTTCATCGCGGTCGCGGCGGCGGCCTATGTGATGGCGCTGACGTCGAGTCGCCCAAACCCGGACGCGCCAAAGACGATCTCTATCGGAGACGTCCGCGCTCTGGAGCAACCTGGCAAGCTCCTGGACGCCACCGTGGAGCTCCCGGAGCCGGTGCGAGAGGCCATCGGATTCGAGGGCTTGGGCCCGAGCTCGGAGGTGGAGCTCGGCAAGCACACCGCCAAGTCTGTGCGGCAGCAGTGGCCGTGGTCGCGCCAGATGCACTGGATCGGGACCGCCATCGCCCTGAGCGTCGATGATGTCGCGTCGGCGCGACTCCTGCTGCGCGAACTGCCGCCGAACGGCGAAGCGGAGGCCACCGAGCCAAGGACCGAGCCCACCCCGTTCAGCCTCGAAGGAAACCTGCGCCTGCTGGCGGCCGGCAAGCCGGTAGCCGACTGGAGCGCGCTCGAGCAGATGATGGTAGGCGAGGACGCCTCTCCATGGCTGATAGCGCGCTTGAGATATCGCCATCTGAGCCTGGCGGGGGACCCGACCGGAGCTCGAGAGTCACTCCAAGAGTCACGAAGCCAGGCGACCCGCTGGGTGAACTTGCAGCTGGTTCACAACCTCACGTTCGCCGGCCTGGTGCTCGTCGGGTTCCTGTTGCTGGTGAGCTGGCCGCTGCTCAAACGAGTGGTGGCGCGCGCACGACGATCGTACCTCGCGATGCCCCCCGCCCCGCCCTTTCGCCCAGACAGCCTGAAGCGCGTCGTGGCTTGGTGGTTTCTGGCTCACCTCGCGCTCGGCGTGGCCCTGGGCGTCCTCGCCGGGGTGGCGCCCCAGTGGTTCATCATCTCGCTGGTCGCAAACAGCCTCCTGGACGGCGCTGTGGCGCTGACGCTCATGCAATCGACGGCTCGCCGGGCGGGAGACCACTCACCCATCACCATGCCGCTGCGGTTGAACCGGCTCACCCTCGTCGGCGGGAGCTGGAGCATCCCCTTGTGGATCGTCGGCGGCTTGGCGGTGTGTCTGTTCTTCACGACGGTCGGCTTCGTGCTCAACTTGTCCCTGTTTGGTGCGCCCAGCGAGACCCAGAGTGCCATCCACGTGATGGAGCGGCTCACGTCCCCGGCCGACATCGCCCTGGCCATCGCCAGCGTGTGTGCCGTAGCGCCGCTGGTCGAGGAGATCATCTTCCGAGGCTATGTCTACCAGACCGTCCGGGCGTGGACTGGGCCGACCCTGGCCATGATGCTGTCGGGTCTGCTCTTCGGCCTGGTCCACCTGGATCCTGCCAACCTGCTGCCGCTCGCCGCCCTCGGCGCTGGCCTCGCCTTCGTCTACGAATGGAGCGGCTCGCTATGGATCCCCATCGCCATCCACGGCCTGTTCAATCTCATCACCGTTGTGCGAACATTCACCCTGGTGGGGGTATGAAGGACGACACCACGCTCATCGCCCCCCTGCGGAGCCCCGGGGCGGCGTTCGGCGGCGGCGTCGCCGCCGTCGTGATCGGCGCCACCTGTGCCCTGCTAGCGGCCGATTCGGCGCTGACAGCGAGCGTCCGGGTGGTGGTCGGCGCCATCGGGGGTCTGCTCACCGCCGCCCTGGTCATCACCTCCGCCCGCCTCGCCAAGCCACGCGGGGGCTTACTGCTGAACCACGACCGCGGTCGCGTGGGTATCGGGTTGACCGGAGCCGATGACGTGTATTGGATCCCCCTGAGCGCCGTTGAAGGGGTCGGGATCCGATTTCACGACGTGCTGCGCGGGGGGGCCTCGTTCCGTACATGGAGCGCGGAGCTCATCTGCGCCGATCGACCTTCGGTGCTGCTGGTCGAAGCCAGTGAGCGCGACGCCGTCGAGCGCGTCGTGGAGATGCTGACCGGGCAGAGCGGGCTCCCACGAGTTGCGGAGGATCCCGCCCCAACCGCCGAGGGGCTGGTGGAGGCGACTCCAGCCGTGACGCACACGGGCGTTCGGCGCGGCGGGGCCCTGACCAACGTGTTCGCCCTGTTCGGAGCCAGCTTGTCGTCGATCGGCGTGGCTCTGTTCGCCCAGTTGAGGGCCGAGCCGATGGTCGCGGTGTTCGTAGCTCCAGTCATTCTCCTCCTGGGGGCGGTGCTGTTGGGTATCGCCGCCGCCAAGCGCTTCGCCGCTGAAGAAGTCGAGCTGCGCCACAATCAGCTCTTTCACCGCTGGCGCCTGGCGAACTTCACGTGGAGCGAGTCCTACGTGAGCTGCAAGCAGTTGCGGTGGCGGCTGAGAGTCCAAGCGATGAAGGGCGCACACCTCGAGGCCATCGGCAGCGACGGCTCGATCGCTATCGGCGCTGGCGCTACCACGCGCAGCCACGTCAACATCAGCGCGCTCAACCGGCTGCCCGCGCGATTGACCAGCGCACCGAGCGGGCCAGCGCCAACGGAACCGTGAGAGCAGCGGCGGTGACCTCCTCGGCGCCGTCACGACGTACCCTGCCCTCCTCCTCCAGCTTGACCAGATGGGCGAGAGCCGCTCGAGCCGCCAGAGGGTGAATGGCGACGGGCACGTCGTCATAAGCTCGCCCCGTGATGGCCATCAGACACCCGGCGAGCGGCTCTTGGCGATCGCTGACCACCGCCCGCAGCACCTTCGCCTCACGCTCGAGCCGGTGCGAGACGTAGAACGACAGCTTTTCACAGGCCTCGTCGATGGCAGGCCCGTGGGCCGGGATGAGCACGGCGGGATCCATGGCGCGGAGTCGTCGGAGCTGAGCGATGTAGGTCGCCATGTGACCGTCCGGGGGCTCCACGACGATGGTGCCGACAGCAGCGACCATGTCACCGATCACCATGATCCGGCGACGTGGCTCCCACAAGACGATGTGTCCGCTCGCGTGCCCTGGGGTGTGCAGGATCGCCCACGCATCATCAGGCGCTTGCGAGCCTCTCAAGGTGTCCCCCTCTTCGATCACGTGATCGACGAACGCGTCGCCAAGCAGCGCCGCGGTGCGCGCGTGAGCCCAGATGGGAAGCCCTCGCTGTTCGCGCAGCCACCGGGCGGCGCCGACGTGATCGCGATGGTGGTGGGTCAGCACGATTCCCGCGGCGCAACCGCGCCGCTCGGCCACCGCGTCGAACGCTGAGAGCAGCTTACGGCGCTCCTCCGCCTTGGGGGTCGCCGGATCGACCACCCAAAACGTCTCTCGGCCGATGAAGCTGGTGTTGGTCGAGGTCGCTGGAGGCAAGGTGGGGGTGAGCAGCGCGAGGAACGCCACGCCGGGGCTCAGTTCGGTCGGCTCTACGTTGGGTTGCATGTGATCTCCCGCCCCGCTCGACGTCCCGCGCCCTCGCCGATCGCCTTGGTGTTCGCGTGTATGTGGCCCGCTCTTGACGGGGCTGGACCGCGCTGGCCGAGTCCTTTCGGGCTCGAGTTGACGCTGCCAGTTTCGCCGCGATCCGTGCCAGCCACGGCGATCGCTCGCCCATGTCGAGCCGGACGCAAACGCCCCCCGAGATAGCCCGCACGTTCCATCGCACTTCGAGCAAAGTCGGGTGATCGCGCGTCATCGAGCACCGCGGTCAATCGCGATAGATAGACAGGTTTGTTACGGGCTCGATGCCCGGCGTCTCGAACAATTCGGCCACGCTCATTCCCGCCAGCATGCTCTGAATCGCAGCGTTGAGCGCCGTCATCGGCCCGCGGAGGTTGCAGTCGACGGCCTGCGCGCAGCCGTCATTGTCATCGAGACATTCGACCAACGCCATGGGTTCGTTGAACAGATTGAAGACGTCGGTCAGGCTGATCTCAGCGATAGGCCGGGACAGCCTATAGCCACCGCCAGCCCCCTTGACCGACGCGACCACACCACCGCGCTTCAAGATCTGCAGGACCTTCGCCAACAACGCCTCCGGGATCCCGTGCCGACCGGCCACACTTCGGACGCTCACCGGGGCGGCCGCCTCGCTCGCGTTCAGGTGTCCCAACGCGAGCAGCGCGTACTCGGTTTTCTTGTTGAGTTTTAGCATCGTTGGAGATCGACCGTAGCCAGCGGCGTCAGACGGCGTCAAGAAGAGAGCAACTCGGTACCGTTGCATGTATGCTGGACGGTATGTACTGGGCCGTCACCATCGCGCTCGCCCTGACCGCCGTTGGCGCCGTGGGACGCCTCGCTGCTCTCAAACGCGCCACCGATCGGCTCCGTGACGCGCGAGCCCAGCTCGCGCGAGCCCAGGCCGCAGGTGATCGGTCAACCGCCGAGTTTCAGTCCCAGCGCGTCGAAGACGCCAGCCTCACCGTGCGCCGTCTCCGGTTTCGTAACTGATTGCGCCGGTCAGATGGGTTGAACGCGACCTTCTGGGCGATGTCGCCGCTGGCGGCGTTGCTCGACCTCGACGTAGCGCTGCTACGACGTCGGTCTCGCGC
>JAAZYN010000334.1 GCA_014239625.1 Myxococcales bacterium
GCTGGCTTCAGCCAGCTGAGCCTCGGCGACCTCCCACGCGGCCATCGCGTCGGCCGCTGCCTGCTCCGCCTCCGACAGCCGAGCGCCCATGCTTTCCACCGACGACTGAGCGTCTGACGCAGACGCAGAAGCCTCTGCCAGCTGTGCCTCAGCAGCCTCCAAAGCGCGCTGAGAATCGCGAGCGGCCTGCTCGGACGCGGCGAGCTGGGCGCTCACGCTCCCCGCCTCGGCCTCCGCAGCCTCTTTGGCCTCGGTCACGAGCGCCGTCAGTCGCAGGGCATCGTCTCGCTCGCCGAGGGCCGCGCTCAGATCCGACTCCAGGGTCGCGACGTTCGCGGCGGAATCGGCCGCCCGACTCGTCAGAGAAGCGCGACGCTCACTCGCCTCTGCCGCCGACGCCTCAGACTCGGCCAGCCTCTTCTCCAAGTCCGCCTTGACCACCTCCAGCCCATCGAGCTGGCGCGTGAAGGCCTCCTGCTGGTCATCGAGCCGAGTCTGAAAAAGCTGCTGCTCCGAGACCCGCCTCTGCTCGCGGTCGTCAATCGCCTGTCGGGCGACCTCCAGGTCGGACTGAAGCCCGCCGTTGGCGGCCTCCAACTCGGTCATCTTGACCATGGCGCGCGCCAGCTCCGCCTGGGCGTCTTCGAGCGACTGCCGCATCTCGCTACGCGTGTGCTCGGTCGTCGCCTGGGCATGCTCCATCTCGACCTGGGCCGTCCTGGCTGTGGCCAAATCAGCTTCGGCCGTGCCCAGCTTCCCCCCCGTCTCTGCAAGCGTAGCCTCGGACAACTCCAACGCCGCGCTCGCCTCGGACAGCTCCGTGTGCACCTCTGTGAGCGAGGCTTCCGCCGCTCCGAGCTGCTCCTCCATCTCGTCCAGCGCCTCTTGACGCCCGAGAGCGACGTCCAGCTCTGCCTTCGCCGACTCGAGCTCGCGGCCCAGCCTCTCCGACTCCGCCCAACGCTCTTCCAACGACTCCGCCAGGCTCTTCAACTCGACGGCGACTCGAACCGACTCCTCGACCGCCGCGTCCCGCTCTGCCACGCCCCGTCGCAGCTCCTCTCGAGCCAAGGCCAGCTCGTCCTCGGCCGCCGCTGCGCGCTGCATTATCGCCGCGTTGTCTTCTCGCAGCGTCGCCAGCTCCTCGTTGAGCGCGATCTGCGCCTTGGCCATGCTCGCGGCCGCGGAATCGCCGCTCAGCACCTCTTCTTCCAGCTCAGCTATCCGCCGGCTCAGCGACGCCCCAGCCTCGCGCTCCGCTTCCACCGCCTCTTGCGCCTCGCGGAGCGATGATTCGTATTCCGAGGCGGTGCTCGTGGCGGCCGCCAGATCCTCCGCCAGTTGACCTGCCCTGGTCTGTGCCGCCGCCAGCTCAGCGACCCGGTCGTCCCGACGTGTGGACGCCTCCAGCGCCGACGCACGGGCAGCCTCAGCGGACTCGTGGGACACTCTGAGCTGCTCTTCTAGGGCTGCTACCTCGTCTTGGAGAGACTGCGCCTGCAAGCGCGCGGCGTCGAGGTCGTCTTGGAGGGCATGAACGTTCACGTCATCCTCCCCGGCCGTGGCTCCTGCGACGTCAACCGCTGCAGTCGGGGTGACGACGAGCTTGTCGTGAGAGCTGAAACCGACCAGCCTCTGCGGCTCACCAGGCTCATCCCAATAAGCCCCCAACGCACGGGAGGCCGGACCGCCCGCCGACGCGACGGAAGCCAGGTCAGGATCGTCACGCGCGCGCGGCAAGAGATCATCCACCTCGACGTCGTGTAATTCGAACCCATCACTGACTCCACCATCGGTCTCTGTTCGCTCTCCAGTGGCCACGTGACCGCTCTCTGACGCGGGCTCCCGATCGCACCGCTCGGCGTCCGCGTCGATCGTCTCGACGGTGACGGCGCCATCGATCAGTGGCGCAGGGGCAGCGAGCGGCTTCTGTGCCGAGGCCTGGCTTGGGACAGGACCAAGCCGTGACTGCAACGCGTCGGCCCCCGGCGCTTCGCTGGGCGGGCTCCAGCCATCACCGAGCGACGCGTCGAGGGCGACGCGGATCTGCTCTGCGGTCAATGGCTTGGTCAGCCACATGTCCGCTGTGGCGTCATCGGGCGTGGAGGACGCGTCACCGCCGAGCATCACGATGACTATCTTTCGGTCGCCGGCGCTGCCCTTCAGATGACGGGCCACGGCCGGCGCGTCGGCGAGCTCCGAGTTCAGGAACACCAACGCGACTCGCCGCCTCCCGACGATCTCGACCCCCTCCAATACACTGCGGACGGAGAGGATGCTCAGGCCAGTGAGGCCCAGCTGCTCCTCTACGATTCGGGCAGTTCTGGGGTCGTCATCAACGACGAGAATCAGGTGAGCCAAGAGCCTCCTCCACCCAGGGGTGGTCCGTCGCAATATTCAGTGTCGCAAATCTAGGTAAAAAACGCCACGCCACACTGTGCCCAATGAGCGTTGTCCCCCGACCTGGGTTCAAGGCTCGCTGCGAGCTCACGCCTGACGCCCGCACCTGACGCGGAGACATCAGATGGGACTGTGAGACCGCGCGATGGCCAGCTGCAGGCCGCCGCCTCCGTCACCTTCGATTCAACCCCTCGCGAGCGCTCCTCTCATGTCGCGGAGCGAGGGAGTCCGCCCACCACCCGACCGCTATCACGGGCGGCGGAGGCGACGGTTGTGGGCGACGACGTCACCCGCCTCGGGTCGGTGTCAGGCGTGGCACCAGCGTGCCTGCTCGGTGTCGCCCGTGTGCCCGTGAAGGTGCGGTCCGACCCGCATGTTTAACGGCTCTTCGGCGACAACCGCCGGGTCCGCAGCGCGGACAGGCTGGACTATGCGAACGCGTCCCACAGCTGCTCGAACTCGGTAACGAACGGGCTGACGAGGCGGGGATCGTCGACGACGATGATGTTCTCTTCGTTCTCTCGGAACGCCGAGCGGGTCCAGTTGTAGCTGCCGGTCAGAAGCGTCGTGTGATCAAAGATGGCAAACTTGTGGTGCATGTGTTTGCGGGTCTGATCGACGCGAACCTGCACGCCGGCGTTGCGCAGACGGTTGACGTCCGATCCCTTGTCGTGGGCCTTGTCATTGTCGCTGATGACCCGCACCTTCAAGCCCCGGCGGTGGGCTCCTTCGATGGCAGACGACAACCGATTGTCCGTGATGGTGAAGACACAGATGTCTACCCTGTGACGCGCGCTGCGGAGCAAGCTCTCGATCAGGTCAGGGCAATCCGAGCCGGGTGAGAATCGGGCCCTCGCCGTGGTGGCGATGGGTTCTTCATCGGGCCGCGGCACAAACAGCTTCACGATGTCCTCCAACCAATCCAGCGCGGTACGTGGGTCCGCCGAGCTGGTCACCGCATCGCGCGCAATGGCGAACGCGCGGTGGCGAAGAAAGGCAAGCTGGTTGGGATCCGGGTCGAGCTCTTCGAGGATGTCCTTGAGGGCGTGACGCTCGGTCCTGGACAGTCTCATGTCGGCGAGGGTCGCGTGGAGGATTCGGTCGATGTCTTTCTGGCTCTTCATCATTGAAATGTACACCGATCACGGGGACCGCGGGCAACGTGAGCGGGCAAATGGCCGCATTTCCGACCGGCGGAAGTGCCGGCCCCGAGGCGTAGCCCTTCTCGGTCCGCTGAGCGGGCCGCGCCATGCGATTGGGCCCGACGTGCCACGGCCCGGTTGCGCAAACCGCCACCGATGCTAGGGTCCGGTGTGGAAACTATGCCGCCAGCATGCCGGCCTGCTTGGCCCGTACCCACGTTGCTCGGGACTCAAATCGACCCGGTCCAGTCCTTCGGCCCGGGGGCTCGCTGCGAACCAGGCCGCTGGCAGAGCGATGACTGCGAACATTCCCCACGGGACACCCGCTCGACTGTTCCACGACACTTCGGTCGCAACCACCGGATCCGCAGCGCGGTCGAACGCGACGTCACCGGCCTCCGGTCGATGACATACCTGTCAACACGACGCCTCCTCGGTTTCCCTCGCAGCGCCATGAGACAACCGGGCTAGACACTCGAGCTCAGAGCAGAAGGGCTCGTCACCATGACCGCTCCACCACCCCAGCACCCGATCGTCGTCCTCGACGCCACCTCGATGCTGTTCCGCGCCTTCTATGCAACCCCATCGCAGAAAGCTCCGGACGGCGAGAGAGAGGTGGGCGGCCTGGGCGGCTTCGTGCAGATCATCTTGAAGCTCCTGCGGCGAGCGACCTCCAAGACATTCGTCGTGGTCTTCGACCCGGCAGGAAAAACCTTCCGCCACGCCCTAGACCCCAACTACAAAGCTAAACGCAAGGCTCCGCCGAAGGAGCTGGTGGAGCAGGCGGGCCTGGCGGAAGAGGTGTGCCGAGCCATGGGGCTGCTGACCTTCCGGATCGTGGGCTTCGAAGCGGATGACGTGATCGCGACCTTGGCTCGGATGGGCCACAACAAAGGGCGCGCGGTGTGGATGGTCAGCCCGGACAAAGATCTGTTTCAGATGGTCGACGATGGGCCGCCACCGATCACGCTCTGGCGGATGGAGAAGCGTCAGATCGTGGACGCGGGGAAAGTGGAGGAACTCATCGGAGTCCCTCCAGACCGAGCGATTACGTACTTTTCGCTGGTCGGCGACAGCGCCGATAACATCCCGGGCGTGCGAGGTGTGGGGCCCAAAGCGGCGGCGTCGATCGTCAGACGTTTCAAGAGCCTCGACGAGATCTACGCCAACCTGGTGCGGATGTGGGCGCTGCCGGTGCGGGGCGCCAAGACCCTGGGAGAGAAGCTCGAGAAGGCCAAAGAACAGGCCTACCTCGCCGAAGAGCTCATCCGGTTGCGCGATGACGTGCCGTTGCCTCTCGATGGCGAGCTCATGGAGCTCGCCCGCTGGTGCGGGCCGCGTCATGACGCCGAGGATGTGTTCCACCCGCTGGGCCTGGGGAACCTGCTGGTCAGCGCCGGTCGCATCGTGACCTGAACACCAAACCCTCGCCGACCGCAGCGGATGAGGGTCACGGGGTTCCAGCTGAAGCGGGGCTCGCAAGCAGGAGGCGAGGCCAGGACCTGACAGACCACGACGGCGGACACCCGCGCCCGAATCCCAGCGCGGACGATAGCCGTGATCCGAACCCAAACGCTCCCGAGTTACCCCATGCTAACCCGCATTTCTCACCAGACTTCGGCTGCAACATTCGGATGGGCAGGCGCTACGAGCGCGTGCTCCCTCCGCCGACCTGCGACGTACG
>JAAZYN010000335.1 GCA_014239625.1 Myxococcales bacterium
CGACGCTGGCGGCGTGCGTTCGGGCGTGCATTGACGCAACCAGTCCTGCCCCCTCGGTCCGCGCCGGCGACGCCGATCGCTCGCCCACCTCGCGCCGGATTCAAACCCACCATTGGAGGTGGCAATCAAATGGCCGACCTTCCCTCCCGGAGGTAGGCTCACGCGTGATGACTGCGTTGGACCCTACCGCTCTCTCTCTGTTGCCGCCTGCGGTGGCGATCGTGGCGGCGATCGTCACGCGACAGGTCCACCTGTCGCTGTTCGCGGGTATCTGGCTGGGATGGACGGTGCACGCTGATGGGGATCTGCTGAGCGGGCTCGACCAGGGCCTCGAGGCCTGCGTCGCGGTGTTCCAGTCCGATGGCAACACCAAGGTGATCGCGTTCAGCGCTTTTGTCGGCGCGGTCATGGCGCTGACCCAGTCGTCGGGTGGTGTGGCAGGGTTCGTTCACTGGATCACCCGGCGCGCCAAGGTCGACACGCCTCGCCGCGCCCGCATGCTCTCATGGTGCATCGGGGTCGGAGTGTTCATCGAGAGCTCTATCACGTCGCTGGTCAACGGGGCGGTATGCCGACCGGTCTTCGACCGGCTGAAGATCCCGCGCGAGAAGCTGGCATACCTCTGCGATGCCACGTCCGCGCCGATCTGCATCCTGATCCCGCTCAACGCCTGGGGGGCCTATGTCATCGGGATACTCGGAGACGCCAAGGTCTCCGACGCGACAGGGCAGAGCGTGCCGGCCTTCGCCGACCCAGCGGCCGCTTTCGTCGAGACGATGCCCTACAACTTCTACGCGTTTGGAGCCCTCGCGTTCTCTCTGTGGATCGCCTGGAGCGGCCGCGATTTTGGACCCATGGCGGCGGCCGAGGCGCGCGCGGCCGACACCGGACAGGTGACGCGTCCCGGGTCCCAGGCGGTCGCCGCGGACTTTGCGGAGCTCCAGGGAGACCTGGAGCCGCGGGCGTTCCGCTTCGTCATCCCGCTGCTGGTGCTCATCGCCGCGATGCCGACGTTGTTGTATCTCACGGACTCAGGGTCGACGGCCGTATTCTACGCCGTGCTTCTGGCCGCTGCGGTAGCGATGGTGACGGCCATGGCGTCCGGAGGTATGTCCCTCGAGCGGGCCACCGAGGTGTTCTTCAAGGGAGTCGGCGCGCTGATGCCCTTGGCCATCCTGATGGTGCTGGCCTTCGCCCTGGGCGCCACCACCAAGGTGTTGGGCACCAACCTGTACGTGGCCGAGTTGGCCCAGGGGCTTCCCAGCCCAGCGCTCATCCCCCTGGGCTTGTTCGGGGCGTCGTGTCTCATCGCCTTCGCGACCGGGACCTCCTGGGGCACCTTCGCGATCATGTTACCCATCGCCATCGGCGCCACCGGCGTCGACTCCCCGCTGACCGCCATCGGCCTGTCGGCGGTGTTGGGTGGTGGCGTCTTCGGCGATCACTGCTCGCCGATCTCCGATACCACTCTGGTCGCGTCGTTGGCAGCGGGGAGCGACCACATCGACCACGTGAACACCCAGCTCCCCTACGCCTTGAGTGCGGCGGCCTTTGCGAGCACCCTCTATCTGGTCGCCGGCCTGGCGGTCACCTGACGGCGTCGCCCTTTATCTCGTGGCGTCAGGTCGGTATGGTGCAGCGGTAGTGAATCTTCTCCGCTCATGGGTCCTGGTCGCCGCCGTGGCGCTCACGCCGGCGTGTAGCCCCAACGACTTCCTGGCCGACTTCGTGGGATCGTCGTTCGGTACCGCGGGCGCTGAGGTCAAAGGGCTGGCGTCGCCCGAGCTGACGACCATCATGACGGCGCTCTACACGCGCTACACCCGTTACGTCGAGCTTCGTGATGCGCTGCCCTTCGAGGTGCTGCTCGCCGACGCGTGCGTGACCTCGACGGACACGAGCCCGACTGGCGTCAGCTTTGTCATCTCGGTGAGCTGCGCCTTTCCCGAGTCGCCGGACGCGACCGGCCAGGTCCTGCTCGAGCAGCGCACTGTCAGCACGGCGCCTCGAGTCACGGAGATCGACATCGACTACGTGAACGTCACCGTCGATGGGGTCGTGGTGGATGGGACGGAGCAGGTCCGCGAGACGGACGGCACCGAGGGGACGAGTCAACGCACGCTCGATCTGCTCCAGAACGGGATCGCGCTGAGCTACGCGTTCCGGTTGGGCCTCCTCGACGGTGAGCAGGTGGTCCTCGATTACGTCATGAAGAGCGCCGACGGCAAAGACATCCTCGCGCGCCTGACCGACCCCCAGAGCCCCGGCGCGGCGGCCACCGTGCTGCTCAGCGGCGTCGACGGCACCCTCACCTGTGAGCTGCGGAATGTCCCGTGGAGCCCGGAGCAGCCGGCGCGGGGGATGTGCGACAACGGTGAGACCTTCGGGTTACCCGCCGACACCCCTGCCCTCGGACTCTGACGGCTGACCCGCGCTGCCGCCGGCGGCGCCGGGCGCCTCGCGTCACGCCGGAGGCCAGGTGTCCGCGGGCGTCATCGACCACAGGGGGCCGGAGATTGAGAATGAGGACCCGCGCCGGGCGCGGCTGAGCCAGCACGAACACGCCGCCGATGGCTTGCTCGCTCCGGACCCACGTCGCAGCTGGGCGGCGCCATCAGCCTGGCCAACCGCGGCAGCCCCCCTCACCCGGGTCAGGCCAGGGGGTAGTAGCGCTCCAGGCCGAGCCCCCAGGGGTACTGAAAGCACCCGATCATCGCAGGGCCCACCACGTCGAGCGTCGCCTCGAAGTCGTCGGTGCCTTCGATGGAGTACCGCGTCGCCGCGTCCGCCAGGACATCGAGCAGCTCTTCGCTGGGCTCGGGCACGAGAACCCCTGCGGCGTTCAATCCCACCGCTCCGATGGCGACGACCACCAACAGCTCCAACGACCCCATCGCCCGGATGACCCGATCGACCTTCGGGCCGAACCAGGGCGCGCCCACGGACTTGAACCCCTGTTGAACAAGAGCCAGCTCGTGGCTTGGGTCGTCGCCGGGGATCACGACCGTCAGCTCCGCGGCCGCCTGATCGGGATCGACGGATCGACGGAGCTGAGCGCAGTCCTGAACCCCGCACCGGCGGGCCCACTCACCGAGGGCGGCGCTCACCGGGTTGTCTGGGGCGAAGCGTCGCGCCTTGTGAAACGTCATGTTGACCGGGAAGTACCATCCGGCGTCCAGGCCGTCCTTGGAGAGCTCGATCCAGGAACCCACTTGCGCCGCTTCGAGACCTTCGCCGGCAGAAGCCAGCATGGTCAGCTCCGCCTCGTTGGCACCACCTTCGGCAAGGAAGCCGCCGACGACGGGGGCGTACTCTTCGGGAGGGCCTGCCGAATAAAGCGTGATCCGGGTCAGGTCTCCGGAGGTCGACGCGACCATGTGGCCACCGTTGGGCGGCTGGAGATCCAGCCAGTGCTCGACGACCTCTAACGCGTCATGCTCGGCCAGGGGCGACGCATCGATAGCGTCGAGGACATTCTCGTGGTCGGCACTCATTGGAACAACTCCTGAGGGGGCGGATGGTGTCAGGGAGGAGCTGGCGAGGGAATGCAACAATTTGTCATGGCAGCAACGACCTCGCAACCGGCACGGCACAGCTGGTAGGCTGGACACAGATGGGCACACCTCCCCAACTTCACGCTTGGGTTGTCGCGCTGGCGGCGGTCGTCATCCACCTGAGCGATCTCCAGACCATGGCCGCTGACAGCGACGCCGTGGTGCACGCGGTGGCTACCGATCGCGTCGTGGAGCGCGACGCTCGCGGTCGCATCGTGACGTGGACCGAACTGAGCGTCATCGAGCTGCGGGCGCCTTCCCCCTCGAAGCTCTCCGGGGAGACGGTGTGGCTGGCCCAGCTCGGCGGGCACCTGGATGGGCGGAGCCTCGTCGTGCCCGGCGCCGCCCAGGTCGAGGTGGGCGACGAGGTCGTCTTGTTCGCGGTGGCGATGCCCGGCTGGCCGACCGTCGTGATCCCCCACACCCATGGCGCAGGGTTGTTTCGCGTCATCGCCGGGCTCGCCGAGCAGGTAGGCCACATCACCGACGCCCAGGGTCGCCAACCCGAAGCCCGGATCATCGATGACCTGCCGACGTTCTGGTCGCAGACCGGGCTGCCGCCGCGGTAGTCACAGCCCGGATGGGCGCGACGTGCCACCCGGCGCGCCCGGCCGTCACAGGTGGCGCTACGCGACACGGGGGAGGGACCCGCGGTCCTTGACCCAGGCCGGGCTCGCTGCTGAGTATGGCGGGGTCTTCTTCACGGCGAGCAGGAGAACCATGCCGTCTGCCAGAGCCAACGGGCTGATGCTTCACTACGACACGTTCGGGGATCGCTCGGGGCAGCCCCTCGTGCTGATCATGGGCCTGGGCGCGCAGATGCTGCTGTGGCGTGAAGGGTTCTGTGCGGCCCTGGCGGAGCGAGGGATGTTCGTCATTCGGTTCGACAATCGCGACGTCGGGCTGTCAGAACACCTGGACCACATGCGCTGTCCGCCGATCAAAAAGGCGATCGCGAAGTCGCTCTTCCGTCTACCGGTGGGGGCGCCCTACGATCTCAGCGACATGGCCGCCGACGTCGTCGGGTTGTTGGACGCGCTGGAGTTGCCGAAGGCTCATATCTGCGGCGCCTCCATGGGCTGTATGATCGCCCAGACGATGGCGGTGGAGCATCCCCACAGGTGCGCCAGCCTGATCTCGATCATGTCCAATACCGGCGAGGTGAGACATCGCCTGGGCAAGCCGCGGGCGATGCTGGCGTTGCTCAAGAAGGTCCCCGCCGACCGCGCCGCGGTGGCTCAGAACATGGTCGATTTTTCTTACGCGTCGAAGGGCCCCGGGTACCCGGTCGACGAGGCGGAGGCTCGGCGTCTCGGCGGGGAGTTGTTCGATCGCGCCTTTCATCCGGCGGGCTTCAAGCGCCACCTGTTGGCCATCTTCGACTCTCCATCCCGCACCAGGGCCCTGAGAAGCCTGCGGGTGCACACCCAGGTAATCCACGGCACCCACGACCCCGTCCTTCGCCCGGCTGGCGGGGCCTTGACCGCGCGCAGCGTTCCGGGCGCTGAGCTGGTGTGGGTCAAAGGGATGGGCCATCGCCTGCCCGAGGGCGCCTGGGATCTTGTGGCCGACGCCGTGGGGCGTCACGTCGCGGGCCATCCGGTGACGGAGATGGAGCTGACCCGCGCCAAGTCCTGAGCACGCTGCGCCTGCAGAG
>JAAZYN010000336.1 GCA_014239625.1 Myxococcales bacterium
GTCAGTGCGATCATCGAGGGGGTCAAGACGGCGCTGGAACATACCGCGCCGGAACTCGCCGCCGATATCGTCGACAAAGGCGTGGTGATGATCGGCGGCGGCGCGCTGCTCGGGTCCTACTTCGCGGACGTGGCGCTGGCCGAGGAGCTCGGAAAGGATCTGAAGAGCAG
Organism: Myxococcales bacterium; assembly: GCA_014239625.1. Classification (GTDB taxonomy): domain Bacteria; phylum Myxococcota_A; class UBA9042; order PHBI01; family JAAZYN01; genus JAAZYN01. The sequence goes on from JAAZYN010000336.1 coordinate 171, forward strand.
CAAGCACATCGCCGGAGGGATCCTCCTGGGTGTAGGGCTCGTCGGGCTGGTGACTGGGGCGGTGCTCTACGCGACGCACGACAGCGGCCGTGACGACGGCGACGTCGACGCGGTGAGCCTCCGGCCGGTCCCACTTGTGGGCCCTCGAGGCGGTGGCTTCAGCCTGAGCGGGAACTTCTGACGCGCCGGGCGCGCTCGTGGCGCCTCCGGGCTCTCATGGCCGCCGCGGTGGCCGTGGCGGACTCGTCGGCTCCTGCGGTCGTCGCGATGACGCCTGAGTCGTGCCTCGTCACGACGGTCTCATCCGATTGAGACGCGTCTGCGCCCGGGGAGTCATAGGGCGGCGATCTTGACGTCGGCGCCCGGTGCGGGAGCCACCGGTCGATGTTGTTGACGTCGGCGCCCCCGGGTCAGCTGCGTCGGCGCATCCCCCACAAGGCCAGGCCGAGAACCGCTGCCCACAGGGGGAGCGTGTCCGGGCTGGGCGTACCCGAGCAGCCGACACCGCCGCCGTCGCCCGTGTTGGTTGGCGGTTGGCTCGGGAACAGGTCGTTGCCGCGCGTTCCCACGACGTCCGGATCGGCGCCGCCGCCTGCGTCCGCGCCAGTGCCCCCGGCGTCCGGAACGGGGCCACTGGCGTCGGTGGCCCCGCCGCTGTCTCCACCGGGCGGCGTCGCCGCCAGCCGGCACGCTCCGAGCGGACCGGCGACGGCCGCCTCGCAGATCATCGGCGCGCTACATTGGGTGTCGTTGCTACAGGGCTGCGAGCACTGGCCGTCGTGGCACATGAGCGACATGCATTCTGTGTCCACGCTGCACGGCTTTCCGTCGCTCGTGGCTCCGCGGTTGGCGCACAGGCCCTCTGCGGTGGTCGCCGAGCTACGGAGGCATCCCTGGGTCGCGCCGCACACCTCAGCCCCCAGCACCGTGCACGGGGTGCCGCAGATACCCCCGACGCAGCTCCCAGAGATGCACTCTGTGTCCGCCGCACAGGGGCCTCCGTCGCCGACGCAGGCGATCTTGGCTCCGGGACCACAGATGAAGCCGCCGCTGGTGTCGAAGCACTCCATCCCGCAGGGACAATCCGTGTCGGTGCTGCAGTCATCGGTGCAGAAGCCGGCGCCGCCGTCGAGGCTCACGCACTGGCCACTCACGCATTCGCTGCTGTCGTCGCAAGGGCCGCCTGTGTCGATAGTCGGCGCGCCGCCGGAGCCCTGGTCCTCGAAACAGCCACCGCCACCACCGGAGAGGCCATAGCAGACGTAACCCGGTGGGCACTGACTGGAGGCGCCGCAGGGCTGAGTGCAGTAGTAGTCGGGGTCGGCACCCGCGCAAAGCTGGCTCTGACATTCATCGCTGGAGTCGCAGGGTTCGCCGTTGGCCTTTCCCGTCGGCGGGTCTGGGTTGTTGTCGACGAACGGAAAGCAGGCGCCAGTCCCCCCGCCGGACAGAGGCATGCACTGCTCGCCGCTCGGGCAGTCGGCGGCGTTGCTACAAGGCTCGCGGCAGAACGAGCCGCCCGACTCTTGCACGCACAAAAACGATTCACACTCCGGGCTGCTGTCGCACGGGTCTCCGGGTTGCTTGTTCCCACCCTGGCTGCCACCGCCGGTGGCCTCGAGGCACACACCATTGCCCGGCGAGTTCGAGTAGGGAACGCACTCGAAGCCGCTCGGACAATTGGGGCTCGCTGTCTGACAGCCAGTGGCGCAGGTGCCGGAACCCGAAGAGAGCGGCTGGCAGAACAGCGGCGACGCGCAGTCACCGTCGGAGACACAGACCTCGCCCAGCTGACCATCGCCCTCGGGCAGCTCGTTGGATACGCCGCCGCAGTAGCCGTTGGTGCACTCGATCTGACCCACGTAGTACTCCTCACCGTTCGAGTAGTCATCCACCACCAGTGGGCACTCCGACGTGCTGGTGCAGGTGTATTCCGTCTTTGGGAGTAGAAAACAGACCCCCTTGCCGTCGTCTGCGTCCGGAGTGCGGCTGCCCATGAACGGGTCCGCGGTAGGCGCCATGGTCGGGGGCGTGTCCGGATCGTAGCCGCCGAGCACATGCTGCAGACCGAAGAAATGGCCTATCTCGTGCACCAGCACGTTGCGGACGTCGGTGGACCAGTTTTCGCCGCTGGTGCTCCACGTCTGCTGATAGCCGTTCATCGCGATGTCGGCTTCGATAATGGTGCCGTCGCTATAGAAGACCGGCGACGTCACGCCGAGCGTATAGGTGCCGTAGAACCACTGGCTGTTCTCGATCCAGGCGACCTCGTTTTGACCGTTGGTGCCGCCGTTGACCGCCGTGAGCTGCTTGTTGTTGGAGAAGCCGAGCTCGGTGAAGGTCGCGCCCGTGCAGTCGAACGTCGTCCACGCCTGAAAGCTGGCCCGCGCCTCATCGAGGCAGACCGCCGTGTTCAAGTCCGTGGAGCAGTCGGGGTGCAGGTAATAGGTCAGGTTGGTGGTCGGCCACTTCAAGATGGGGCCACTGTTGCCGTTGTACATGCTCACCGAGAACGCATGCGCCTGGCGCTGCGCGGGCGAGCCCAGGGCCACGGTGAGGGCGAGCGCGAAACAGGCTGCGCGGGCGATGTTCTGAATGGTCATGGCGGGTTGCCTCTCGTAGGGCCGGGACGTGGCGGGGGGGCTCGACCGTGTCGTGGCTAGGGCTTGACCGTGATAGGTGACGGCGGTGAGACGAGGCCCGGAGCGCTCACGACTGGGACGCTGCCGGCCGCGATGATCTGGTCGACGAGATCGTCGAGGGGGCGAACCTCATCGATGATCCGCGGGTCCATCGGTCCCAGGCGTCCATTCGCGTTGCGTCGCATCATGTGGACGCCGGTGGACGATTGGCGCACCCACTCGCCGCTGGGCGACTCGAACACCCGCCACACCCCCTGGCCGAGGCCGCAGGGGATGTGACCCAAGGAGGTCGCTTCCAAAAACACGACCACATCCTGACCCGGCCTGAAGCCAGGCATCCCCGGTATCTTCAGCGTCGTGCCGTCCACCCCCCGGCCCCCAATCATTCGGAGGGTGTACGTCGAGGGGACGTTGCTGCCGGAGTACACGTCGGTGATGAGCAGGTCGACGTCGGTGAAGAGGCCCTGACCATAGGCTCGTAGATCGGCCACCCGGGAGTCGAGCACCTGAGCGCGCACCACCCATTGTGATGTAGCCGTCATCTCGGCGACCGTGACCTGCAACACGGTGGTCGCGTGTGTCGAGGTGGGACTGACGGTCAAAAAGGTACACAGCGACAGAGCGGCGAACGCCGTTCGCGTAGGGGACATGGGAACCTCCCGCGTTAGGGAGGCGGAATGTACCAGCCGGCCAATCAACTCGGCAACGACATTTCAGCGCTCGTGCAACGCGTTCTATCGGAGCGGGTGTTGGACCCCCATCACGCCCTCGCTCGCCCGAGGACGACGCACACAATCGGCCGGAATGCGCCGCACGCACCGTCTCCGCGCGGTGGCCCGCGGACACGCGGCATGGCCGCTCCTGCGCTCTGCGTGGAGACCTCCGACGCAGCCTCGAGGTGCACGTGGTCACGAGCGCTGTCGCTCCAACGACGATGCACCCACGCCAGCCCTGCGTCGCAGCCGCCTTGGCCGACACCCAGGTCACCCCGCTGGCGCCGCGGAGCACGCCGCCCACGGTAGGGGGCCCGACGGTGGGCTCGCCTCCAACCGCCAGGGGTGACGACCTCACGCAGTTCCTCGCCGGGCGGCCGGGCGTGAGGTGGCTTCCGATGCCGGTCCCCGTGCGGCGTGAGCGGACCTGGCCTGACCTTTGTTCAGGGTCGAGCTCGTGCGGTCATACGGGACATCGCGTGGGCCCCCTTACCGACGTCGGGCCCGGTCCATCTCCCGCTTCGCGTCCCGTTCTTTGATGTCCTGACGCCGGTCGTAGAACTTCTTTCCCCTGCCCACACCAAGCTCTACTTTGACCCAGCCGTTCGCGAGAAAGAACCGCAGCGGGACACACGAAAAGCCCTTCTCGTCGATCTTGCGGGTCAGTTTTTCGATCTCCCGCCGCGACAGGAGCAACTTTCGCCGCCGCATCGGCTCGTGGTTGTGCTTGTGCGCATACTTGTACTCGCCGATGTGCAGGTTCGTGAGGAAGAGCTCGCCGCGATCCTCTTCCACGTACGCGTCGCCGACCGAGAGCTGGCCGCTCCGCAGCGCTTTGACCTCACTGCCCATCAGCACCAGGCCGGCGGTGTACGTCTCCTCGATCTGATAATCCCGTCGCGCGCGCTTGTGGGTGGCGATGGTTCGGTTGTTGGTGTCGGACTGGCGCTTGCCCATGGTTCTCCTCGCGTGCGGCGCCAGTATGCGCACCGGTCGAGCGCCTGGGAAGGGGTTGCGCTGCGAGGCCCGTCTGCGTTGGAGGGGGGCCGACCGGGTGGCGCCTGGAATCGGAAGCGGCACGGATCAGCACCCGTTGAGCACGATCGTTCGCATCTTCAGGGGGTTGTCGCCGCCATCCCCAGGCTCTGGAGCAGATCATCCACAAATCAACATCCCGGTCCACAGTCAGTGCACAACCACGCGGGAGAGGCGTTTCTACTTCGAAAACAAGGAGTTGCTCTGTCGATCTTTGCTCAGGTGTCAACTCGTGCGCTGATGCCCCAGGATTCGTGACTGTATCGGGCTAAACCACGGCTTGTAGTGGTTCTCGCGCTAACCGACCCCAAGATTTTGTGTCGAGTTTTTTGACCATCTTAAACTCGCGGTTGACCATCGCCATGCTGCTCACGTACGTTGACATATATGGCAAGCACGCGAGCCGCCAGGGTGGATTTGACGCTCAAGCTGTCGAAATCACACTGACATGGCTGTGCCCCTTCGGGGGCCCCGCGGACTGAAGCCGACCCAGTCAGGGAGCGCCCTGGCGACTCCGTCACCAAAGAGAAAAACATACCAGCGCGCCTGGCTTGTAGCCGTGCGCGTTGACCTTCCGGGCTGAACTGCAACCACGTTGCCCGGATTATTCGGGGGAAAGCAGATGAAGATCACACGTCGA
>JAAZYN010000337.1 GCA_014239625.1 Myxococcales bacterium
GTCACCAACAGGCCTCGCTCGACCTGGCCCACGAGGCTGTCGAGGGTCGCGGTGCCAGCGCTCATGATCGGATTGGTCGCCGCGCTGGAAGCGCTGGGCCACATGGCGTTAGCGGTCGCGTGGCCGGTAGAAGCGCACCCGAACTTCGCCCCCGAGCGGGTATCGTGGACAATGTTCTTCGCGATCCCGGCGCCGACCAGCTCGATTCGGCGCTTGGGGATGCCCTCGGCGTCAAATGGGATGGGGACCCCATCACTGTCGGGCAGGCTCCCGTCGTCCACCAGCGTGAACGCCGAGCCTGTCACACGCTCGCCCAGCTTACCCGAGGTAAACGACCGCCCGTCCTCGAAAAATCGGCTCGAGAAGCCGATCTGGCAGAACCACTCGATGAGGTCTGCCATCGCCGACGGGGTGAGCACCACATCCCACTCGCCCGTCGGCACCACCACCGGGTCTCGCGCGCGATGGCATTCGGCACGGACCACCTCCGCCATGGCGGTCACCTGGTCCTCACGCGCCTTGGAGGTCAGCCTCGCCCGATAGCTGGAGGCGTTGTGCCCTGCCGGAGCTTCGAGCGCGCTGAGGGTCAGGTCGCAGCTGCTGCCCTGGTGATAGGCTGCTACGCCCGCGCTCGACCGGACACCCTTGGTGAACCGTCCCGTGTGGAAGCGGCCTGCCAACGCCAGCCCGTCCCGCTTGTGGGCGGCGAGCGCCGGCGCGAGCCACCGCCGCTTTTGTCCGGCGGTGAGCGCCGCGGTCTGTTCATCGACGTCACCGTCGATGCCGCTGATCGGCGCGCCCACGGGCTCGGCCAGACGGAGCGGCCGGTCCGTCGGCGGAGCCAACCTGGCGTTGGTGAGCGCTGTCACAACGGCTGTCCGCAGCCCATCGTCGCTCAGGTCGCTGGTCCACGCTGAGGCCGATCGCCCGTCGTGGATGACCCGGGCCCGCACGTGTCCCTTCACCAGGTGAGATGCCTGGCAGATTCGGGCCTCGCCCATGCGCATGAGGTTGCCCTCGAAGCCGTCGAACAGGGCTTCGCACTCGTGCGCCCCCTGGTCGGCCCCGATGGCGAGCGTGCGCTCGAGGCGCTCGCTGACGAAGGCCGCGCCGAAGTCCGAGTTACCCGTCATGCCGTATTCCTGACCGTCACGTTGTCGAACCTCGCGGGGGCGCAGCCGTGGCCCACGTGCATGATCTGCACTGGATCACCCTTCCCACAGAACATCCAGCCCCATACGCGCCACGCTTCGGGGCCGGCGATGGCCTTGCATTGGCCCCAGAACGTGGGCGTCACCCCGAAGTAGACCGGATCGCGGAACAGCTTACCCGTCAGCTTCCCGCCTTTGATCTCCCACGCTACTTCGCAGCCGAACTGGAAATTCAGCCGCAGATCATCGATGGACCAGCTCTTGTTCTGGTCGATCAGCAGCCCATCGTCGACGCCGCTGATGAGGTCTTCGAGGCTTCCGCTGCCGGGCTCCAGGTTCACGTTGACCATGCGCACGATGGGCAACCGATCCCAGCTCTCGGCGCGCAGACATGCCGCCGACCGCCGCCCCAGCCGCTGGGCCGAGTCACGCCCGCTGAGAAAACCCACCAGCTTGCCATCGCGGACCAGGCCCTGCCGCGTCGCGGGCGTGCCCTCGTCGTCGAAGCCAAACGTGCCCGGGCCGCCAGGGGTGGTCGAGTCTGCCGTCAGGTTCACCAGGTGCGAGCCGTATTGCAACTGGTCGACCGCCTCGGGGACGAGGAAACTCGAGCCTGCCAGGCTGATCTCCTGGCCGAACACCCGATCCAGCTCGGTCGGGTGGCCGACGCTCTCGTGGACCTGCAGCGACAGCTGTGCCCCACCCAGCACTACCGTGGTCACGCGGTGGGGGGTCGGCTCGGACCTCGTCAGCGCCACAGCCTCGCGCGCCGCACGCTCAGCCGCCCCCTTGAGGTTCAGCCCAGCCACGTGTTCCCAGCCTGCCTGCAGGACATCCCCTTCATCGGCCTTCGGCAGGGAGCGCCGCTGAACGACGCCGTCGTGCTCTGCGATGGCCGTCACGCCGCCACCGCACAAGGTGACGTTCTGGTGAGTCCGCGTGCCGTGGCCGGTCAACAGCAGCGTCTCGACCCGGTGCCCCGTGTACTGCGCCCTCCGTCGCTTCAGGTCGCCGCCGGCGGCCTGCATCGCCGCCAGGGCTTCACTGAACAACGCGATCTTCTCGTCGACACCCACCTCGAAGGGGTCGCGTCCCATCGGCGTTTGATAGGAGCCTTGCACAGCGGCCGGGACCTGCACCTCGCACTCCGGCGAGCCGGCTGAAGCGACCTCCACGGCGCGGCGGGCGGCGTCGCTGACGGGCCCCTCGCTCAACAGGTTGGTGCCGGAGTAGCCCCAGCAGTCTCCTACCAGCGCGCGGATGCCGAGCCCCTGGTCGCGCATGACCGAGGCCGTCTCTAGCGCGGAGTCGGCGAACTCCAGGTTCTCGCGGTGCCTTGAAACCCAGCGGACCTCCACGTGGCGGGCTCCAGCCGCCCTTGCTTGCTCGACTGCGATGGTCGCCAGACGCTCGGCGTCGACGGAGGGGGGGTCCAAAGGTGCGGTGGCCATAGCCAGCTCTGATAGCAATACGTGACCAAATGCGCCACCATCGGCGCATGAGCAAGTTCGATCGATACGCCGCAGTTGTGCTCGACATCGAGGGCACGACGACGGCGATCAGCTTTGTTTACGACCAGCTCTTTCCATACGCGCGACGCGCGATGAACCGTTTTTTGACGAACAGTTGGCGGGATCCGGGGGTCCAGGGGGACCTCCACCTGGTGGAGGAGCAAGCGGCGACCGATCTCACCGAGGGTGTCGAGGGCGTCCCGGTGATACCGCCCCGCGGCGAGGCGGAGGAGGTGCGGCGAGAGGCCTTCGTCGCGAACCTCCTGTGGCAGATGGACAACGATCGCAAGACGACCGGGCTGAAGGCGCTGCAAGGTCGAATCTGGGTGGCTGGGTATCGGGACGGCGCGCTCCGGGGGCACCTCTTCGACGACGTGGAGCCGGCGCTGGCCGAATGGAATGGGCGCGGCGTCCCCGTGTACATCTATTCGTCGGGGAGCGTAGCCGCCCAGAAGCTACTGTTCGGCCACACCGAAGCTGGCGACCTGACCTCCATGCTGGCGGGGTACTTCGACACCACCGTCGGCAACAAACGCGCCTCGCAGAGCTATGTAGCGATCGCAGGCGCCATCGACCGTAGGCCACGGGACCTGCTCTTTGTAACCGACCGCATCGAGGAGGCGCGGGCCGCGCGGCAGGCCGGCCTGCAAGTCGCTCTCTCGGTGCGACCGGGCAACGCGCCGCTGCCGCGGGAGCATTCGTTTCCCGTCGTGCGTTCCTTAGAGGAGACGCTGTAGTGTCGAAAGGCGGGCCCAATCTCCGCTCGGGCGGTCTGTCGCAGGGGACGTTCAACATCCGTGGCCGTCGGCTGGGCGGCAAGTACGAGATCATCCGCGAGATCGGCTCGGGCGGCATGGGCAAGGTGTACCTGGCCTATGAGGCGCCGGCCAATCGGTACGTCGCGGTCAAGATCCTGCACCCCAGCTATTTTCTCGACGCCCGCACCGTGGAGCGCTTCTTCCAGGAGGCCAAGGTCTGCTTGCAGCTGCGCCACCCCAACACCACCGCGGTGTTCGACTTCGGCTCCACGGGGGAAGGGCTCCACTACATGGTCATGGAGCTGCTGAAAGGTCGGTCCTTGTTCGAGATTTTGGAGCAACACCAACGCGTCGAGCTGCCATGGGCGGTGCGCATCACCACCCAGATCTGCGACTCGCTGGGTGAGGCCCACCGACTGGGCGTCGTCCACCGCGACCTGAAACCCGAGAACGTCTTCGTCGAGCCTAGGCCCGGTCACCCGGCCTTCGTGAAGGTCCTCGACTTCGGGATCGCCAAGGACCTGAGCGACTCCAAGACCTCTTCGGGGATGACGCAACCCGGCGAGGTCTTTGGTACGCCTACCTATATGAGCCCCGAGCAGGCCGGCGGCTCGGCCTGTGATGGGCGGTCTGACATCTATGCGCTGGGGGTGATCCTTTACGAGATGTTGGCTGGCGTTCCGCCGTTTCAGGGGCCCCCGTTGCACGTGCTGATGGCCCACGTCAATGACCCACCGCCTGAATTGCCCAAGCACATTCGATCGGAGATCCCGGAGGGCATCTCCGCCCTCATCATGCGGATGCTCGCCAAAGATCCGGACGGTCGCCCGGCGAGCACGCGCGAGGTCCGCTCCCTGGTGCTGGCGGCTGCGGGCTTGAAAAAGATCACCCGGCGCGGCGTCAGGAGCGCGCTCGGGTACAGGCCCGTTTCAAAGCCGATGTCCCCCGACGCTCCGCCCGAGTTCACCAAGTGCAGTATCAGCGTGAAGAACGTCGCCTCCGGCAACGCGAGCCGCTTGGTTCGCTCAGGGCAGAGGGGGGGGATCCTCATCGCGACCGAGGAGCCGGTGGAGCACGGCGACCGCATGGTGCTGATCAGCGACGACGCGGGGCTGCCTCAAGCTCGGCTCATCGTGGACGTGGTGGGGTTCAGCGAGGCCGATGGGCAAGCCGACTGCCCTGTTCTGCAGTGGGTGCGCATCGTCTGCGCGGCGGGGCTCGATGAGCTGCAGACGATCCTCACGGTGCTGGGTATCGAGCACGACATCACTCTGGAGGGCGACCTCGGCCCAGAGGACTTCCTGGTGTACGAGCCGCTGACCGAGCGGATTCGGCGCGTCACGCTCGGGGCCTGAGCTGAGGCTCACCTCGGGGCGGGTTCGGGCGCCCTTGTCAGCGCTGCGGATCCGCCGGCCGCAGCCGATGCCCCATGAGTCATCCGGGTTGGTCGCCCGCGGCGGGCGGAGCGCGTTATGGTGTCAGTCCGTCGATGGAGGTGCCGCTGGCGTCGAACCAGATCCCCACCGTCATCGCATCCATGATGCCGTTGCCGTCCATGTCATAATCTGGGGTGACCAGAAAGAGCGCCAGGTTGCAGAACTGGTTGAGGGTGTCGCAGACGTAGTCGGTCCCGGTGGTTCCGCAGGTGATCTGGCTCGTCTCCGCCGGGCTGCACTGCCCGCTGCTCTCGTCGACCGGCGTGATGAGCGGCGCGCTGAGGTTCAAGCAGCCGCATTGCTGGTCGACGAAGGAGTTGACCGCGTTCCAAACCGAGAT
>JAAZYN010000338.1:0-883 GCA_014239625.1 Myxococcales bacterium
GGAGCGTCTGCGGGGCGTCGTAGAGCCGGAGGAGGCGCTGAATCTGGCGCGACAAGCGGGCCTGCTGTTTACCGAGGCGGCGGACTTCGTGCGCGCCGGGGCGGCCTTCGAGCAGGCAGGCGACTACGAACGCGCGACCCAGGCTTATATCGAGGCCGGCGACCTGGACGGGGTCGAACGCACCGCAGCCCTCGGCGTCGATGTGCGCGGCCCGGAGGTCGCCTTGGTGCCCTGGGTGGAGGTGCTGCTCGATCAGGGCAGGGTCGACGAGGCGCTGGACACAGTGATCGAGGCAGAGCGCCAAAACGATCCCCACGCGCAGGACGCCAGGTGGCTGCTGGACGCCGCCCTGCCGACCGCCGGGCGCCTCGTGCTTCGAGGGCCGGCGGCGACGTATCGGCTGATGGCCGCAGACGTGGTGGAGATCGGACGCGAGCCCGGCCTGCCGCTGGTGCTGAACGTTCCAGCCCTCTCACGGCGTCACCTGTCCATTCAGCGGTCGGGGTCGGCGCTGATCGTGGCGAACTTGAGCACGTCGGGGACGGTGACCGTCGACGGCGAAGCGGTGTTGGCGCCAAAGGTCATCGACCCTCCCGGTGAGGGCGACGCGGTGCGGATCGGGGTCGACGGTGGCTGCGAGTTGCTCGCCCAGGTGCGGGGGGCGTGCTGGCACATACAGGCCCACATCGGTGGGCTGGGGGGCGACATCCTGGTGCTGGGAGAACACGCCGTCATCGACGGGATGACCCTGAGGTGCGACGGACGCTGGTGGCAACATGGCGGCGCCACGGCGACCCGGGGGCAGCAGCTCGGCCCCTACACGGTCGCCTAATCCCAGTGTTCGCTCGCCTGCGGCCCGCTCTTGACGGCCCTCGACGACGCT
>JAAZYN010000338.1:906-2424 GCA_014239625.1 Myxococcales bacterium
ACGCCGCCAGTCCTGCGGCCCCCGTCCTTGCCAGCGGCGCCGATCGCCCCCCACCAGCGCGGCCCACGCCCCCTCCCCGACCCGGGCAGGGAATCAGAACCGGCCCAACCCGAGACTCCCCGAGATGCTCGTCGGTGCCGCGCGGCCACACGCAACGCCTCTTCACCGGCGAGCCACCGCCAAACAGCCGAGAAAACCCCGTTCAACCCACTCCACGCACAGAGCCACGCCGACCCTCCACTCCCGCCCACCCAAGAGAGACCACCGCGCGACACCCTCATCGACGACACACACCACCAAACCCCGAAGCCGGAACGAACTGCGCGCGTCGACCCGGCCCCCCCCTCCCCCGCCACATCCGAGCCCGGTTCGTTCTCAGCCGCTGAGCTTTCTGCCAAGATGGGTCATGGTCGTTCACATCGCCGTGCTGTCGCTCGCTGTGCTCTGCTCACTCCCCGCCGCCGCGGCGCCGCCGGACCAGGGCGCCGCGCTCAAAGCCGCCGAGCTGAGACGCGTCGAGGCCCTGCGGCGCGCGGACGCCACCCTGATGGCCACCACCGACAAGGTCCTCCAAGCCGACCCCGCACGACTCGACAGCGCCGCGTTGTCCCGCTACCTCGGCTACCGGATCATGCGGGGTCATCTCACCCTCGCCGCCCTGAACCGAGCCGCCAAACCCCTCGCACGCAAGGCACAGCGCAAACTCATCGCGCGCTTCGCCAGCAACCAGGGCGCCCTCGTCGAAGAGCTGACGGACGCCCGCCGGCGCGGCCAGGAGCGCGCCTACACCAGAGACCTGCACGTCGACCCCGCACATCGCGAGATGGCCGAGCGGCTCGGCGCTGGCAACACGCCCCACGAGATCTCGTTCCTGAAACCTCACACGGCCGCCCGCATGGGAGCCCACTTCCTCTGCCTGGGCCGAACGGCCATCTTTCAACAAGTCTCCGCGGAGCTCGAGACACCACCGGTCACCTACGACAAGCGCTGGGCCAAACAAGCCCTGGCTTGGCTCGACTTCGCCGTGGCAGACATCACCCGACACGAAAAGAACTTCAAAGAGCGAGAGACCATCCGCGCCCTCGACCTGGCCGGCGAATGCCTGCTCACCATGCGCCGGAAAGAGGACGCGGTCACCCGATGGCAACAGATCCTCGACGACTACCCGACGTCGCGCGAGTTCCCCCGCATTCAGCAGAAGATCAAGAAGGCCCTCGGGATCCCATAGTGGCCCGACTGACCCGACGGGCCCGAGCGGACGCCGCGGCGCGCCACTTCGGGAGCGTCTCGGCTCAGCACAAGGACAGCCGACGCAGGGCGGGCGCCGTCCACTAGCCCGCATGTCTCACCAACCTCTGGCTCATGCTTGGGATCCTCGGCGCTTTCGCGGCGTGCTCCCTCCAGCCGCTTTGCAGTATGCCCGATACACCTTCAGCGGCTTCCGGTCCGCGCCACCGCGAAATCACTCGAGCCTCCCGGCGCGTCGCTCAGAGTCTGGTGAGAAATGCGGGCTAAGTG
>JAAZYN010000338.1:2430-5188 GCA_014239625.1 Myxococcales bacterium
ACCTTCAGCGGCTTCCGGTCCGCGCCACCGCGAAATCACTCGAGCCTCCCGGCGCGCCGCTCAGAGTCTGGTGAGAAATGCGGGCTAAGGAGTCCACCGCTACGCCCGATCGCACCGTTCCGGTCGCAACAGCGGGCGGCTACTCCCAGTGATCACTTGCGTGTGTCCTGGTACCCAGCGTGAGTGGCAAATGCACGCACATCACTTGGGGTGACCCTGTGCCGGGCGCGCCGATCCGCGGCTCGCAGTCGGTGCTTGTCACGGATGGCGACGCGGTTGAGCTCCTTTTTCTCCAAGGCCCAGCACGGCTCAATAGGATTGAAGTCGGGCGAGTAGGGTGGCAGGAACTTCAGCGTTGCCCCGCGGCTTTCCACCAGTTCCCGGGCCAACGCAGAGCTGGGCCGAACAAGCCCCGAAGGATGGTATCAACCATTTTGACCGGCGGAGTCAGGCGTGGCGCGAGTCTGCGTCGGACCCAGTCGATGAAGCGCACCTTGTTCATGGTCTGCCAGGATGTGGTGAACGTCAGCCATCCGTTCACGGTGACCGCGCCCACCATCGTCAGGCTGTGCCAATGCCCACATGGGTGGCGCGCTACCGCGACCTCTCCCTTCTTCACCCAGCGGTGCGACCGCGATCGCCTTAACCCGGAACATTCATGGCCCTTCGGCTGCAACCGGCGGATCCGCAGCGCTGACGGGTGCGTACTCCCTGCGGCGGGCTCGACGTACGTGCAGTACGACGTTGCCCGCCTCCGGTCCGTGCCACACCCGGCAGCTCTACGCCTCCTTGGTTTCCCTCGAAGTTCCATGAATTATCCGGGCTACGTCGAGGTCGAGCAACGCAGCCCGCGGCGACATCCCCCAGAAGGTCGCGTTCAACCACACTGAACGGCTCGGCGGCATACGTTTCAGCGCTTGGGCTGCGGTATGCTGCGTCCAGCATGAACGATCGGATCGAGCAACCCGCCCCGTCGGTGTGGGCTGTGGACTTGGGTCTCCGCTGTGGGATCGCCCGTTTTTCGGCGGTCAGCGGCCACCTGCTGGCCTATCGATCGACCCACTTCCCCAACCGACGCGCGCTAAAGTCAGCGCTCCGCCAGCTGCTACGCGCAGACGCACCACTGGCGCTGCTGGTGTTGGAGGGTGACGCGGACCTGGCCGGCCTGTGGGCGCGCGAAGCGTCGAGGCTGGAGGCCCCGCCGGCCATCCGCGTGGTCAGCGCCGAGGACTGGCGACCAACCATTCTTCCAAGACGCCAGCGGCGCAGCGGCGCCGACGCAAAACGGTTCGCCGAGCGCCGCGCGAGAGAGATCATCGCCCGCAGCCCCGCGCCAAACCCCACCTCCCTGCGGCACGACGCAGCTGAGGCGATCTGCCTGGGAGCGTGGGCCGTCGAGACGTTACTCGAGCGGTCCGCGTAGGGTCGGCGGGTCCCGAGGCTCGGGCGTCGCGCCGACGGTCGGCCATCACCGCTGCCTCGCCCGCGCTCGCCGCGAGCTGATGCGGCCGCCGCTGGAGTCAGCCGACCCGCCCGGAGCGCCGCCGCAGGCCCAACCCAAACCCCAGGATCCCGAGCAGCACCGCGCCCAACGGCGCTGTCGGCGGGGCGCCGGAGCCGCAGCCGCCGGGAGGCTCCCTGGGGGGCACGACCACGGCCTCACACAGGCCGTCATCGCTGCACGTGGTGCCCTCGCTGCAGGGAGCCAGCGCGTCACACCCCCGCGTGCACACGCTGTCGTCCCCACAGCTGGCGCCGGCGTCACAGTCAGCGTCGGTGGAGCACTCGGCGCCGGTCTCGGCGAGGGAGCACTCCCCGCTGTCGCCGCAGCGCCATGGCTCGGGGCATGGCGCCCAATCCCAGCATTCGCGGGTGCATCGGCCGTGCTCGAGATCGCAACGACCGCCCGCGCCGCAGTCGTCGTCAGCCTCGCACTCATCGCCGACCGGCAGCAGCGCGCACTGGCCCGCGTCACACGCCCAGCCCTGCGGACAGCTGGCGATGTCGCTGCAGCTCCGGGTGCACAGCCCGTCCACACAGGTCCCGCCGTCACATTTGTCGTCGGTCACGCACGCCAGACCCACCGGTTGAAGCTCACACATGTCCGACCCGGCGGCGCAGAGCCACCCCTCGGGGCAAGCCCAGGCGCCTCCGTTGCACCCGCGCGTGCAGTGACCCTGATGGCAGGCGCCGCTGTCACAGTCAGCGTCCGCGCTGCAGCCCGCGCCGACCTCCTGGAGGATGCAGTAGTCGGCGATGTTGCAGAAGAAGTCCGATCCGCAGGGGGCCAGCTCGGAACACTTGCGAGTGCAATACCGGCCCAGGATACACACCCCCGAGGGGCACTCCTCGTCGGCGTCACACTCAGCTCCGATGGGGTGATTGAAGTCGGGATGGGTTGGCCACCCGGTGGCCCACGCCGGTGCGAAGACGCCGCCCTCGTCGGCGGCGCGGACGACCTCGTCTTTGATCCAGTCACGCCAGGCATACACCGACGCATAGATCGGGCTCGAGCATCCACCGCCGCCCCGCGACGCCACCCCGATGACGCGGCCCTGCAGGTCCAACGCGGGCCCACCCGAGTCTCCCTGACACACGCCCGTGTCTCCCAGCCACTCGGTCTCCGTCATCATCTGGCTGGCGAACCCGCCGCAGTTGCCCTCTCCGCAGGTCGCGAACAGACCATCGCGGCGGCGGCGAACTCCGGACGTGTTGGTCCCTTCGCTGGCCTGGCCAAACCCGACGGCGCTGTAGCCCT
>JAAZYN010000339.1 GCA_014239625.1 Myxococcales bacterium
ACAGCGCCGTTGACCTCGACCTTCAGCGAGTCGGTGAGCGACAGGGTGTGCGCGCCGTCGATCTGAACGGCTCCATCGTCGACGGTCAGACTGGCCGCGACCTGGTCGACATCCAACGCCACTTCAGCCCCCGCCGCGATGGTCACGGTGTCCCCGGGGTAAACCGTCTTGGACGACCAGTTGGCGCTGACGTCATAGACGACGTCGAAGGATGACTGAGCGACGACGTCGATGGGCAACTCCACCTGCCCCGTCGTGCCATCCAGGCGTTCCCAGACGACGGCGAGGACGCCGCTGGCATGTTGCCCCTCGGACAAGCCGGCGACGGTGTTGTCGAACATCACCTCGAGTGTGTGCACCACCGGCGTGGGGCTCTCGAGCACCCACGGTAAGGGCTGAGGGCTACAGAAGGCGCCAGGGTGGCTCTCGCTATGCACCGCCACGTCGACGATCTCGACGTACGACGGGGCAGTGAACGTCACCATGACGGCCGCGGTGGACTGATCGGCGACGGTCGGATGTCCCATGAACAGCCCTGAGGCTGGTGCCAGCGTCACGGCGATGTGCTCCTGATAGTCCGAGCTCACGATGAGGTCACCGTCGTCTCCGGTGGCGGTCGCGTTCACGAACCAGGCCGTCGCGTCGCCGGGCACCGTGGCCGCGATGGTCCATGTCCCCGCAGGCCCTTCGGACAGGGAGTCGGCGGTGGTCTGGGTCCACGTCATGTCCCCCGTCCATCCCGCGCCGGTGGAGTAGACCAGCGAGGCGCCGCTGAAGTCCTTGCTCGAGGCGAACACCACCTCCGCGACGCCGCCGCTCAGGGCCACGCTCTGTTGCTCACACCAGGGCGCGCCCCCGCTGACGACGCTTTGGGCGAAGGCGTAGCTCTCGGGACGGCTCCAGGCCGCCGCGTGGCCGTGACCCATCCCGGGGACGAGAGACACCATCCGGGGCGCACTCGATGCGTGATAGGTGGCCGCCTGCGCGTCGTGAGAGAAGGTGCTCTCCGCAGGCCAGGAGAGCCAGAGCGACGGCGTCGTCGTGACGTTGTCCATCCAGTGGATGGGGTCCCAGAGCTCGCGATAGACCGCGTTGTCTTCGAGCGCAGCCCCCAGGGCGTTGGGGATGTCGTACTTGTGGCCGGTGCCGTAGACCGGGATCGCGAAGGCAAAGCGTTGGTCGACCCCCAGCACGGTCGCCGCGACGACGCCGCCCCAGGAGATCCCCATCACGCCCACGGCCTCGGGGTTCACCTGCGGGAGCGCGCGCAACAGCGAGTTGGCGAGCACCGTGTCGGCGACGGCGTGGTACATCCACTGGTCGGTCAGCGGGAGGCTCACGTCACCGTAAGCGCCGACCCGCGCGGGTCCGGCCATGGCGTGTCCGAGCCAGTCTCCGACGGCCAGGCCCGCGTCCTTTTCGGCTTGCGTCGCGGCCGTATCGGTCTGGCCCTCGACCGCGATGCTGATGGCCGCGTATCCGCGCGCGGTCCACTGATCGACCCAGGCCCCGAACGCTGTTCCGCCGCCTCCGTGGACCAGCACGACCCCTGGGACCGGCGCGCCCACGCTGGCCCCCGCTGGCAGCCCGATCCGAGCGAACACGCGGGTCGCTGCGCCGCCGTAGCTCAGGGCGTCGAAGTAGATGGACCGACTCTCGCCGGGGGCCACCTGGGCGACGTCCATGGTCACGTCATCGACCCGCATCGTCGGCGCCGCTGTCAGCGCGCCCAAGGACACGATCTGAGCCCGCTCTGTGGCGTACGCGTCGGGTGGACCCAGGCCTCCGGAGGCCGCGCAGCTGGTCACGGTCTGGCAATAGTGGAAGGCGCAGGCGCCCTCGAGGGGGGCCACAAAGCAGTCCCCCCAGGCCGCCTCGCAGGCCCACGTACACGACGCCACCCGGATCCCGATGATCTGCCCCTCGCCGCACTCGAAACACGAGCCGTCGTCGAGCAGCGCCGTCGGCTCGAAGTTGGGGGCCTGTGGGTCCGTGCACCCCTCGGGCTGGCATCCCGGAGGCGTGCAGCCGCACACGTAGGTGCCCTGGGCGTTGCTGCAGGGCTCCCCCGGGGCGCAGTCGTTGAGCGCTTCGTCGGCGCACTCGTCGACGTCGTCGCAGCCGAAGCCGTCAGGGTCGAGCGTGTAGCCGTCATCGCAGGCGCACGTAAAGGAGCCCTCCATATCGACGCACTGTTGGTCGCAGCCGCCGTTGTCGGTGGCGCATTCGTCGACGTCGTCGCAGCCAAACCCATCGGGGTTGAGGGTGTAGCCTGCGTCACAGCCGCAGACGAAGGTCCCCTCCAGGTTCTGGCATTGCTGGCTACAGCCGCCGTTGTCGGTGGCGCACTCGTCGACGTCGTCGCAGACCGCCGCGTCTGTCGCCAGCACGCCGACGCACGGTGAGCTCCCGCGCACCAGGCGGTACTGATGGGTCCCGCGGTTGTGGAGGTTGAACACCAGGTCGAAGGTGTCGCTGGCGGCGTCGTCGTGGGCTTGCCAGTAGTCGTTTCCCTCGACGGACTGATCGACCTGCTCCCAGCCCCCGGCGACCTGTTTGTCGAGCCGCCAACCGTCGGGCCGAGCGAGGCCACCGATGGTGAGCGGGGTATAACCCAACCCGCCTGTGAGGGTGAAGCGAGCGGCGGTGGCGCCTGGCGACGCCTGAAACTCGAGCGGGTGGGTGCGGACCAGGGTGCCCACGTAGGGCACCACCTCGAGCTCGTTGCCAGCGGCCAGCGTGAGCGCCATGTCGGTGCCCTGATAGCTCCAGGCGGGCAACTCGCCGAGGTAATCGCTGGCCCCGTAATAAGTCTCTTTGTCCGCCGGCGGTACGAGGTACTCCACGGTCGCGCTGATGACGCTGCCCGCCGGGATCGTCGAGGCACCGGCGTCATACGGGACGCCGAGCTCGAACGACATCTGCGACCATCCGCCGTTGAAGGTGCGGATGATGTTGATGTGCGGCGTCGTGATGGTGGTGTCACCCAGGGATGCCTCGTAGGAGCGGACGACGAACGCGACGTTGGCCAGATGCTCCGGCAGATCCCCGGAGGTGTGGTGGCTGTCGTAGAGCATCACCCACGGGGCCTCGCCGTCGATGGGGATACCCCGGTCGCTGTCGGACGCGTAGCCCGTCGTGCTGTGGTTCGGCACCTCGGAGTCGAACAGGACCCCCGACGTGTTGCCGAAGGCGTAGCGGGAAAAGCCGTTGTCACCGTATCGATCAGCCGCCATCTGGAAGAGCGCCAGGCGGTCGTAGCTGACCTCTTCGTGGAAGGTGTAGTGCAGGTGGTAGTAGGCCCGCACCAGGTCGTCTGTGCGCCCCAGCTGGGTCGCGATTCGGGCGGAGATCTTGCCGTCTCGGCTGACACCGGCGTAGATCACGTCGGTCAGGTTCGGGCCGTTGTAGGCGTAGTGGCTTCGCAGACGCCCGAGTTGGTGCTCCGGCCGGTCGTCCGTCGTCTCTCCAGAGTACACCAGGAACGTGGCGCCGCCGACGTTTCCGGTCCAGCCCCACATGGTGTTGGTCTGCACCAGGAAAGGGCGTACATCGTCGACCATGGCGCGGTTCAACGTCATGTCGGGGTCGTAGGTGATGGTCTCGCCGAAGGCGCCCAGCGAGGACTCGTCCCACTGCTGGTTCTTACCCCACCCGATCAGGCTGAGCTGTGCGTGAGCCGCTGCGTAGGCTTGCCCCCATTTGGAGTGAGCGAAGGTGTGCTCGAACTCGTGGACCCCGGGGTCGAGCTCGAGGGCGCTGTACAGATGGTACCAGGCTGGCGGATCGTGCCAGTTCTTGGAGATCTGTATCGGGGCGCCCACCGGCTCGCCCGCCGTGTCCCTGAGCAGCGGGCTGCCGCCGGTGATGTAGAAGGCCGCGTTGCCTCCTCCGTCAAAGGCGATCGGGACCGACACCGGCGTGCTGGTGTCGTTGTGAACCACCAAGCGGTGGCGGTTGTACCAGGTATGGTTGCTGGGATCGGTCCAGTCGGGCGAGGCGCCCAGGTCGCTCAGGTCCTGAAGCGCGACGAGGAAGACGCCCCGCTCCGGGTCCCACGCGGCCGGGGTGAGCACCTCGCCGCCGCTGCCGTCGCGATTGAGCTGCGCCGACTCGACCCGCACGGCCTCGTTGGGATGGAGCCACACCGAGCGCTGCGCGTCGCCCCCAGCGTTGGACGGCATCGCGGTGACGGTGAGGGTGAGCTCCTGACCGCCTGCGCTCATCGCGTAGGCGTTCTCGAAGAGCAGGGCCCCGTCTGGGCTCTTCGAGACGCTCGCGGTCGCCCCTGGTGGCTCGGTGATGATGAACGACCAGCCCTGCCCGGTGCCGTCGGTGATCGAGACCGCCCGAGCCCCATCGAGCCACTCGATGGTGCCGAACTTCGCCACCGCCTCGCCCGAGAGCTCCAGGCTGACCGTCATGGGGCCCCCGCCGGTGGCGCTGGTGGCCCGGTGGGTGAGGACGAAGTGGCGTGGCATCGCGGCGAGCTCCACGCTGCCCGCGAGATCCGCGGTCCCGGTGTAGGTCACCTGGGGGATGTCGATCCGCTGCATGAATCGGCCCATGTCGATGAGCCGAGATGGATTGGCGACGTCTCCGTCGCTTCCGAAAAATCCGCTGGCCGACCGCTTCTCCCCCGCGTGCGTGACGGCGTATGCCACAGCCGCTGGCGGCAGGTCGGTGATGACGCTGTTGTCTTGCACGAGCGCGGCTTGGACCGGAGTCTCCTGGGTGAACAGGCCAAGGTTCACGAGGCTGCCGGCGGCAACATCGACGGCGATCCCGTAGTAGCCTGTCTGGACGTAGCGCACGGTGTTGTATGCGGGCAGCTGGTACCAGTGGTTGGTCGGCCAGAACGTAAAGCCGTAGTCCCGAGCGCTTCCGTAGCCGCCGACGGGGGCGACGGTGCACCCGGTCGCCCCGGCCGACGAGGTGAAGTCCTCGGGGCACGCCGCGCAGGTCTCGGTGTCATCGGCGTAGCTGCCCGCGGGGCACTGCTCGCACGCCGTCTTACCGAGGTTCGACACCCACCCCGGCTCGCATGGTTCGCAGGCGACCGCGCCTTGAGCTGAGATCCACCCGGCCTGGCACGGGGCGCAGCCGCTCTCTATCGGGAAGCTGCCGGCTGCGCAAACGCATTCATAGCTGCCCGCTAGATCGACGCACGCTTCATGACTGTC
>JAAZYN010000033.1 GCA_014239625.1 Myxococcales bacterium
GTCCGTGCCACACCCGGCAGCACTACGCCTCCTTGGTTTCCCTCGAAGTTCCATGCATTATCCGGGCTAGAGGTTCGGATCGAAGAAGATCATCCCAAGGTACATCACGCTGGGGTCTCCTGGATTGAAGGCGATCGAGCCAACGCCGTTGATGACCTCGAAGTCGTGGTGCTGCTTGGCGAGCCCTTTGTCGAGGTGGGTGTAGGTGTAAACGTCGGTCCCGTATTGGTTGGCCCCAAAGCCGGCCAGAAAGAAGCCGGTTCCAAAGACCGTATGGAGGACGTTCGAGTCCGTCGGGTGCGGAGCCAGGAGCATGGATTGGTTCAGGACAGTCGTGGCGCTGTGGCTGAAGGCTATGGCAAACGTCTTCCCGCCGTTCGAGGAGCGGTAGATGTGTCGGCCGAGGGACTCTTGTGTGCTCTGGTCGGCGTCTACCGCCATCACCCAAACGAGATCCGGGTCGTCGGGCGAGAACGCGATCGCGTGGCCCGCGACTTTTCCGCCGCCCAGAACGCTCAGCCCACTCGATGACGCCCAGAGTTTGCCACCGTCCTCGCTATACATGAAGCCATCCTCGCTGAACCCCACGAACACCGTGTTCGTGACCGTGGGATGGAAGGCGCCCGTCAGCGGCGAACTTCCCATCGGCGGCAGGGGCGACGCCGAGACAGAGATCCAGTCGCCGCCCGCATTGGTCGTGATGTAGACACGGCCGGTCTGGTCGAGCAGTTGGGCGCGGTCGCCGTTGGTCTGGTTGGCGGCGAACCCCAACACTGCGCCGATAGTCGTCGGGGACACGGAGCTGGCCGTGGCGCCCACCCCGTCGATGAGGTGAACCTCGGCGGCGTCCGGGGTCCACGCCCACGCGGCACCATCCACGCCCTCGCTGAGACGATAGATCGCCTTCGTGCCGAGCGGCTCCGTCAGCAGGCTTGACCACGTGCAGCCAGCATCTGGGCTGGCGATGACCTCTGCGCCGACGGTGGCGAGCATGAGATCATCGACATCGGTGGTGACGACGCCTCCTGTGATGATGGGGTCGGTGAAGGAGAGCTCCGTCGCCGCCAGAGTCGTGCCCTGATCCGTCGTAAACGTGATGGCCGGCGTCCCCGTGATGGTGCTGCAGGCCGGCACGCTCCATGTCGAGCTGACGGTATCACCGGAGTCCACCCCGTCCGGTGCTGTATCCGACGCCGAGCTGCCGCCATCGAGGACGGAGTCTGCGGTGGTCACGTCGGCTGGGGCCGCGTCGACTGACGAGTCATCGGTCGCGTCGGGGGGGGCAGTGGTCTCTGGCGCCTGTCCATCCGGTGCGGTGTATTGCCAGGTGACGTCTTGGATCGGCGGGAGCGTCGCCGGCTCATTTGTCTTGGTGACCGTGCAGGCCGCCGCGAAGGCAGCTACGAGAAACCACAATGTGGTGGGGGTTTGCATGAGGTCAGTGTGGCGCCAGTCGCTCATCTGTCGCAAATTTTGAACTCAACCGAGCTCCTCTGGGAGCCCTGGAAACTCCCCGACGGCCGCACCGAAGCCATTGGCGGTGAGCCGCGTCGCGACCTCTTGATTCGGGCTTTGCGGCGTCGACGCCCGGTGACCGTCGAACCGCCGCGGCGTCTCGTGACCGCCCCCCACGGATCTATTCCGCGCCCCCATCGTGAGCGCTGGCGTTTCAGCGTGCGCGTGGCCACATCTCACGAGGCCTTGGCCCCAGGCAGGCGTTCGACGGTGTCGGTCCCCAAAATCTTCACCCGCAGTGACCGCTCGGTGACGCGTCGCTCCGGCTCACAAAAGACAGTCGGGCTGTCCACGCCGGGCGGGCCCACGCGGGGTCAACCCTGAACGCGGACGCCGCTCCGGGGCGATGGCGAGAGCCCTCACGGCGATCGCAACGGGGCGCAGCGTCGCCTCGCAGGTGCTCCGAGCACGTCATGTCACGGCTGGCCGGGTCGCTCATCGAGACGTTCTCAGCGCCCCGTAGCGCCCGCCCACGACGCCGACGCGCCGGCGGTTGGCACGGTGGACTTGACGGTTGCGAGCCGAACCAGTGTCATGAGGCATGAGCAGATGCGGACGCACCTTCTATCTATGGCTCTTCCTCGCAGCCTCCTGTTCGCAAGGAGCCTGCGCGACTCACTCGGTGCTCACCGGTGCTCGCGCGGTGCCTGTCGACAACTGGCAGTTCACCGTGGGGGTGTCCTTTGTGCCCCAACTAGAGAAGGGCGACTTCGACGTGCTCGGCCTCCCGATGCTGGATTTTGCTGCGCGCTTTGGCGTATCGGAGGTCTCCGACGTTGGCGTGCGCTTCAACACCATGGGCTTTCTGTCCGTCGACGCGAAGTTCGAGCTGTTTGACAACGACGCGGCCACCATGGCGATCAAGCCTTCCTTCGGATTGGACCTGATCCAGGCTGTCGGTAGCAACACCTTCATCATGCAGTTCGACGTGCCGCTCCTCGTCGACGGTCACGTGGGTAAGGACGCCACCATCACCTTGGCCGGCAAGTTTTCGACGCTGTTCGATGCCCACGGGCGCCACGATCATTACCTCGGGTGGGATCTCGCCGGTGATGTCACCGTCCAAGACCCCTACGTGAAGCTCGGGCCGTTCGTGTCGATGATGTGGCGGCTCAATAACGAACAGCAGCTGGCACGGGCTGTGGACCTGCTGGCGGCCTACGGTTTCGCCATCCGCACTCAAGATACCTACTGAGCGCAGGCCGCCGCCGTGGGCCGCCACGGCGAGATGCAGCAGCAACGTAAAGATGCGGGGCAGCGTGCGCAATCTCCCCGGGCTGCACTCAGGGCATCGCGCCTTCGGTAACAGCCAGGCAGGCCCCCTTGTAGCTGACGCTCTGGCCGGCGGACATCGCCGTGCAGGCCGACGAATAGGTGGTCCCGTCGCACGCACAGACGGCCTCGTTGGTCGTCTCCACGCAGCCGTCGGGTTTGGTGGCACAGGTGCCCAGCTCCGTGCACTTGCCTGGCGCTTTGACGCAGAGCTGGCTCGCGCCACACCCGGCCGTCTCGCTGCAGACGCAGAGATCGTCGCAGCCGTCGCCGTCGATGTCGACCGAGCCCAGCTTCTCCTGGCAGCCCAGCGGAGGGCAGGAGTTCGCGACGACGGCGTTGCAATCTTCGGCTTTGACGCAGCCCAAGGTGGGGTCGAATACGTCCTCGGGCCCGCAGTCGCACCCGCCGATCGCCGCCAGACAGTCTGGCGGCGTACCGCACACGTAGTCGCCGCAAGCCGCCGGGTCGTAGGTTCCACCGGTCGCTTTACACAGGTTGTCTCCCGCGCAGGCTGAGCTGTCGGGAGGAAGCAGGCCGCAGACCTCCTGGCAGGTGCCTTTGACGCATGCCCATTGGCTCTTGCAGCCGGCGCAGGCGTCGGTGCACAGATCGTTGGTCACCAGCGGCAGCCCCACGCAGTCACAGCCCGTTGCGCAGGTCGCTGCAGGCTTGACGCATCCGTCCTCCGAGCTGATCGAGCCGTCTGGGCACAGGCACGCATCGGCGCACGCGTCACCGTCGGTGTCGCTGGGAGTCGTCCCGGGGGCACAGCTGACGGGGTCGCACGCGCAGGACCCGAGGCCGGCTGGCTGAGCCCCGCAGGTGACCACGCATTTACCCCCGTCACAGCCCCAGAAGTTACCGCAGGTCTCACAGCTCAGCGGGCACGGGGGCGCGAATCCGTCGGGGTCGCCGATGGCCAGGCAGTCGCAGCTGGTTTGGCAGCCGCCACAGTTCGGCACGAGCAGTGAGACGCAGACGTTGTTGACGCAGATGTCCTCGCTACAGGGGTCGCCGTCATCGCACGCCGAATCTCCATCGCACGGGACGCACGTTGGTTCGACGCACTCGCACTCGTCCTCGCACCCGTCGCCGTCGAGATCGGTCGGTTGTGAGCCAGCCGGGCACGTGACAGCGTCGTTCGAGCAGATCGGCACGCAGTCGGCGCTGGGGTCGTCGGGGTCCGATGAGGCGGTCCCGTCATCGCAGACGCAGCCGTCCAGGCAGCCATCACCGTCGAGGTCCACGCTCACCGCGAAGGTGCCGCAAACGGGAGGCTCGGGACAGCAGCTGGTGCGACTCGCGGCACACTGCCCGCCGATGCAGAAGGCGTCGCTCAGGCACTCGTCAGGGCTGTCGCAGACCGCACCGTCAGGGAGCGGCACGTAGACGCATTCGTGATCGGCGTCGCAGATGTCCTCTGTGCACGGGTTGTCATCGGAGCAGTCGTTGTGGCTCTTGCACCCGCCGATGCACCCTCCGGTGCGTGGGTTGCAGACACCCAGCGTGCAGTGATCGTCCTCGACGCACTCGGCGCACACGTTTCCGACGCCACAGACGCTGGGACAGTGAGAGTCGTTCCAGCAGCCCACGCAGAACAGCGCGCTCGGATGGCACACCCCCTGGGGGCAGTCGCTGTCCGAAGCACACTGGACACACACCCGCAGCTCCGGGTGGCACACCCCCAAGGCTCCGCAGTCACCGGGCAGGCAGTCCGCACAGCTGCCATCCTCGCGTGGGTGTACACAGCCGCCCGAGCTGCTCGGCGGGCACTCGGTGTCGTCCGCGCAGTCTCCGTGCGTCGCGCCGTCGTCGGTCTGCGCGATGTCCCCGTCAGAGGCGATCGAACCATCGTCGCCGCCACCCTTGATCGGGCAGCCCGTGGTGACCGCCACCCACAGGCCGACCACGGCGGCGAAAACCACGGTTGTGCTCCAAGAGTCGTCCATCGTAGCTCCATTCATGGCGCCCTCGAATTCTGTCGGACTATTTCGCACCGTCCCGTCAATTCGTCGCATTCGCCTGACTCGCACTGCTCGTCAGAGTAGCAGCTCGCGCAGTAGCCGACGGATTTTCCCAGCGAGATCGCGCAGCGACCCGTCACGCAGTGGGCGCCATATTCGCAGCCGCACTGGAAGAGATCGTCGAGGCACACGCCTTGTTGGCAGTCGCTGTCGTCGATGCACTGCACGCAAAACCCGGGATCCACCAGGCAGACGCCGATCTGGCAGTCGTCGTCAGCGCTGCAGTCCACCGGTCCACCGCCGAGCGGTTTGCAGCGGCCCGAGACGCACGCGAATGGGGGCGGGCACGGGTGGATCGCGTCGCAGCGCGCCCCACCGATAGGCGCGGTGTCCGCGCAGCTGCTAAGCGTCAGCAGCATGATCGGCGCTAGTAGGTGGTGGAGAGCACTACGCCGCCGGGAGACAGGCCGACGTTGAGCGGCGGCTTGTATCGTCGAGTCGAGACCGGCCGATCGAGGATGAACCACACTATGCTGCCTACCACTGCCGCCCCCCCGACGCCATAGAGGACGCCTGCGGTCGTCTCGTGCGACGCGATCTGCTCGTTGAGCGTCAGGCGTTCGCTCCCCCAAGGAGTATTGGCGGCTCTCTGGCTGACGTCATGCGCCTCGACCGTGAAGGCCGCGCCCACCGCGAGGCTCATGAGGCCGGCGCTGAGGGTGGCCCAGGCCGGACCGTTGGCGTACCAGGGCTTGTCGACCTCTCGCTCGACGATCAGGGAATTGAGCCAGTCACCCGCCAGGTAGCTCTGCGCGAACTCCGTCGCATAGGGTTGATGGAACAACGTTCGGTCGAAATAGTCCGAGTGGGTGCCGCGGCTCCGGACGGCCGTTCGTTGGGTGGGCGGATAGTCTCGCAGGGAGAGATCACCGCGCGCCTCGGCGGGGAGCTGATACTCTCTGCCACCGTGCACCACCGTGTACGGCCCCGGCCGCACCAGCCCGAGCGAAAAACGTTGCGCGCGGGTCTTGTGGAAGTCCGCGTATCGGATCAGGTCACCGTCCACGACATGAGCTTTGCCGGAGATACGCGTGTCGATCTCGATCCGCGCGTGGAAGCGCGCCGCTCTCAAGTCGATCAAGCTCAGGTTGGGGGCGCTCAAGGGCGGGCGGATGTAGGCCGAGATGCGGACCGTCGGGTTCTTCACCTTGTCGTTGGCCGCAGCGATGAAGGCTGCGAGCTCCGGGAAGGTCACCGCGTGGTCACCGTCGAGGTCGGCTGGCCCCACCAGCCCTGACCGCACCTCGTGGCTGAAGACACCGGCGAGGTAGCGACCCCACTCGTGGACCTTACCCACCGAGCTCGATGAGAGCACGACGCCGACGTTGGGGTACTGCTCGAGGTTCATTCGTGTCGGACGCGCTTTGCGCCGAGTTCCAGCGCCTCGGCTGTTCACCAACAGCGCCGCGTTGCACGCGTCGACCATAAGGATCACAGGGTCGCCTCCGCTCGGGGCGAAGAGGTGGCTGTAGAGATCCCGCGTCGTCCAACGGCCGGATTTGACGTGGACGTACCCCCGGCCCTCGGCGTCATAGTTTCCGTGGCCGCTGTACACGAAGTACAGCACTGGGCGGTGCCCCTGCCGTTTGACGCGGGCCATCTTGTGCCGCAGCGCGGTCAGTGAGGCGATGATCCCGTCCCGGGTCGGCGGCCCGGCTGCCAACGTCGCGCGGCCCGCGACCAACCGCCGGGTGTCTCGGTCCAGCTCGGTGAGCAGGGTGACGTCCTCGCTCAGGGTCCCCAACAGCTCAGCGTAGCGGAGCGCATCATCGTCGGCATACCTCAGGGGCTTGAGGTCCGGATCGTCGCTGTGGTTGTACCCGATGACGAGGGCGAAGCGTTTGTCGGCTGCCGCGGCCTGCGTCACCATGCCCGAAAGGGCCACAGCCAGGACGGCCAGCAGTGAGGGTATCGAACGGTTGGGTCTGTTCTTCATCAGCGTCCCTCCACCGGCTTGAGAGCGGTGGGTTGCGATCCCGGGACCACCGTAGCGTCATGGATCTGGATGCGCGCTGAGGGGGCGATGCCAAGCTTAACGCGGAGCCATGCCTC
Source organism: Myxococcales bacterium (assembly GCA_014239625.1). Taxonomy (GTDB): domain Bacteria; phylum Myxococcota_A; class UBA9042; order PHBI01; family JAAZYN01; genus JAAZYN01. The sequence continues at coordinate 6,867 of JAAZYN010000033.1, forward strand.
GAAACCAGAAGCGGGTTCGTTGAGCACCTCACTGGCCGGAACGTCCGACAGCGCCTCCCGCATGGTCGTGAGGTCCAGCGGGCTCTGCGAGAAGATACCCACGAAGCGCAGCGCTCCCGTGGTGTGCTCGACGGCGATCTGGGTCTCGAAGTCGAAGAACCGGGCGCGAGCTGCGGGGATCGCCGCGCTCTGTGCTTCCCCGTAGCCTGGCTCGGGGGCGTACCATCGAACCGCCACGCCGGCACCCTCGGCGCGTTGAATGCCGAAGAGGAACAGGTGACCGATCTCGGATGGTCGGTCGTTCGTATACGAAAACCGGAGATAGTCGTCGCGGTAGGCGCGAGCCGCGGCCACGACCTCATACTCTTGGCCGGACTCGGTGACCCCGGTCACCCCGTAGCCGACCAGCTCCTCTGTGCCGTCGTCCGCTCCTCGCGCTCTGATGTCATCGCCGTATCCGCGCAGCCCGTGCCAGCCCGAAGAGGGGGCGGGCGACCCCGACTGGATGACCAGGGCGAGCGCGGCGCAGACGCCTGCCAGCCCTGTGAACCAGGACACAAACGACGGCCTGGTGGCGCTGGAGCGCGGATGCGGTGTGGGGATGGCCTGAGTGGCTCCAGGCGCGGCGAAGCGCTCCAGGAGCGTGGTCAGGCGGCGATCGTCCTCCACCCGGCTCGGCTCGCGGGGGTCACCACCGGCCAAGAGCCGGTGAAGGACGATGACCCGCTCATACTCGGACCGGTCCTGCGGGTTCGCCTCCAGACGGCGGCGCAGTCGTGCCTGAGAGCCGGCGTCCCAGCGCCGGCTTGGGTCCAGGTACCGCGACATCAGGCGACGCGTACCCTGGGAGGTACTGTTGCTGCTATGCGTCGGTGATGCCATGGGCCTTCAAGTACTTCCGCATGCGTTTGTGCAGTCCCTGTATGCGCTTGCGCAGGCGGTAGCGGGTCAGTTTCAAGTGTTCGGCCAGACGCTCCTCCGCCCAGCCTTCGACGAAATACAGGTCGAGGATCAGCAGGTCGTCGGAGCCTTCCAACGACTGCCGGAATTGACGGCAGATGAGCGCCACCTGCCGGTCGATGTAGGCGTCCTCGATGGTCTCGTCGCCGGCACCGGGCACCGGGTCGGGGACGCGGTCGAAGCGGCGCTTCTTGTCGAGCATCTGGCGGACGATGTTGTGTGCGAGGCCGCGAAGGAACGCGGAGTACGGGTCGATCCCGTTGTATCGCAGCCGCACGCGCTCCTCGAAGGCCGTCGCGAAGATGTTTTGAATGCAGTCTTCCTGGTCGATGGGGTTGAAGAACCCCTTGAACGAACCAAAACCGTGCACCGCGACCGTCTTCACCAGCGGCAGGTAGGTTCGGTACACGGTCGTCATCGCCCAGCGTTCTCCGCGGCGGAAGGCCTCACGACAGCGCGAGTCGTCGCGCAAGAGATCTTCCCGTCTTTGTCTCGAAGCGGCAGCCATAAGGTGTCAGTGATCGAATCTGGGCTGCTGTGAGGGTCCTTTCGGGACCGGCCCCGGTTTCGTCGAAAAAATCATCCGACGGCACGCAGGACGATGTAGCTCACTGCAAACAGGAGGAGAAACGTGATCCCTGCCAGCGACAGCTTCGACAGCCAGGGTTGGGGGCGATCCGCCGGTGAAACCTCCGGCCCGTGCATCACCTTGTGGTTCAGGAAAGCGAGGATGGGGGCGGTCAAAAAGGACAGGATAGTGGCGACGTCGATCAGCGTGAGCAGGGGAGGCGGCTCGCCCGGCACCGAGGGCTTGGTGGCGTATGCGATGAGCAGCACCGCGCCACCCCCCAGGACGACCATCGCGCCGATATAGGTGGGCCGCTCGATGGCGACGATGACGTCGCCGTCGGCGTCGGTCTTCGGCCTCCCCCTGAAGCGCTGAATGAGCACTGAGATGGCTCGCGGGAACCCGTCGAGGCAGGTCAGCGTCGTGGAGAACATGACGGCCAGCGCGCAGAAGCTGATGAGCGGCCCAGCCCACGCGCCGAGCGTCTCCTCGTACAGCCCCACGACCTGAAGCGCGAAGCCGGCGGCGCTCTCCGCGGGAGACTGGCCGCTGTTATACATCACCCCCGCGCCCAGGAGGATGAAGCAGAAGGCGAGCAACACCGTGCCCCCGTAGCCGATGTTGAAGTCCAGCATGGACTCCTTGACCGTCGGGCGGTGGCCGGTGGCGTCTTTCTTGGCGAGCGTCCACAGGGAGTGCCAGACCGCGACGTCGATGGCCGAGGGCATCCACCCCACGAGCGCTGCGACGAAGCCAAAGGTCGCCAGGTTCCAGCTATCGGTCGGGATGAACCAGGGGCCGCCCCAAGGGACCCGCGGGATGACCATCACGGTGGCGATGAGCGTCGAAACCGTGAGGAACACCACGACGACCTTTATGACGACGTCCAGCGCCTTGAACCGGCCCAGCGTCGTGATCGCGCCGCAGATCAGCAGCAGGCCCATGCTGATGGTGCTCAGCGATGTGGCCTGGTCGAAGAAGGTGATCTTGGCCAGCGCCGCCGTCACCAGGGTCACGGCGGCCTGCACGGTGAACATCGTGCCCACCGTGAGCAGCGCGTAGAGGATCAACGCCCATTTCCCGAGGCGTCGATAGCCTTCGAGGAGGCTCGTACCCGTGGCCGCCGCGTACCGAGGGCCGAACGAGAAGGCGGGGTACTTGAAGACGTTGGCCAGGACGACGATCACGATGAGCCCCAACCCATACACCGCCCCCGCTCGGGTGGACTGGACCAGGTGAGACACGCCTACGGCAGCGCCCGCAAACAGCAGGCCAGGTCCCAGAACGCTGAGAAAGTTAGGGGCTGACTGTCGGCTCATGGTCCGGATCCTAAGGCCGAAGTACCGAACACGCGACTATCCTGGCGTCTATGTAACCTGGACGGTGCATGCCGCTGCGCCTGCAACCGGCGGATCCGCAGCGCTGGCGAGCGCGTGCACCCTTCGGCTCGTCGAAACCGTCGTCACCCGCCTGGCGGTCCGCGTCGCGCTTGGCAGCACCACGCCTCCTTGGCGCCCCTCGAAGTGACCGAAAAAGCACGTCGGGCCGCTGAGTGACGCCGGTATCGTTTGGCCCATATCGCTTTTGCTGTACCATCCCGCGCCATGAAGCCCTTGCTACCGCTGTGCAGTGTTGTCGTGTTGTCATGTGCGCTGTCGAGCGCGTGCCCGGATCCGGGAACCGGTGATGTGGGCGCCGACATCGGCTCTCCCCCGCAGGACGGGTTCGCTTTCGCCGAGACGGCCCCATCGGACTCGGGGCCGCTGTTGGACATCGGCGACGCCCTCATCGCCGATGCGACTGCGCCCGACGGAGCTGCTGACAGCCCGGCAGCGACCGACAGCCCCGTCACCCCCGCCGATACGTCGGCGCCGGAGACTCCTGGTGCAGCGTTGGGCCCAGTGATCAGCGTGGACCCGGTGGCGTACACCTTCAGCTACGTCTCTCCGCTGCCGGCGCCCCTGAGTAAGCAGATCAACATTGGAAACGCTGGCGATGAGCCGCTCATCATCACCGCGCTCACCTTCGACGCGTCCGGCTCCGCCGACTTCGACATGACGCTCACGCCGCCGCTCCCCAAGACCCTGGCGCCAGGAAAATCGACGATGGTGTTCGTTCGCTTCCAAGAGGTTGCAGGCGGGATGGGCTGGTTGGACATCGCCAGCAACGACCCGACCACGCCGGTCCAGAAAGTGCAGTTCGAAAGCTACCTGAAGGCTACGAGCGGTGGCCCGCCGGCGATCGAGCCGTGCATCGATCTGCAGCCGTCGGCCCTCAACTTCGGCCAGGTTCAACGTGGAAACACCAAGGTCATGCAGGCGCTGCTCATCAACTGCGGCTCGACCGAGCCCGTGACGATCACTGACATCAACCGCTCACAGCTGTTCTTCTTCGTCCTCACCGACGAGTTTCAGCTCCTCAATGCGCCGGCGACGCCGTTTACGCTGCAGCCAGGCGCCTCCCTTCAGCTGGACGTTGAATACGCGCCGCAGCTGGCCGGTCCGGACTCCGGTTATTTCGAGTTTGTCACGAACGCCGCTGGCCAGAGCACGGTCCAGCTGGACGTGGCGGCGGTGGGTACGGAGCCGCCGCCCGAGGAGATCGGGCTCACCATCAAGCTCTATTGGGATGTCGACGAGACGGACGTAGATAGCCATCTGGTGGCGCCTGGCGGACAGTTCTTCGACTGCGCGACGGACTGTTACTTCGGCAACCCCAGCCCCGACTGGGGCACCCAGGGCGATTGGATCGATGACCCGTTTTTGGATATCGACGACGTCGATGGCTACGGACCCGAGCACATCAACATCTCGGAACCCAAGCCTGGCGTCTACACCTACATGGTCCACTACTGGGACGACACCTTCGACGACAGCTCCCCGGCGCCGTCCAACGCGACCGTCGAGGTCTACAGCTACAATCAGCTGATCGCGAGCTTCGGCCCGGAGCATCTGGCGAGCACCAACCGGACCTGGGACGTGCTCACCATCGAGTGGCCGTCGCTGAGCATCACCACCCTGAACAACGTCTACACCACCAGCCAGACAGGCGGGTCTTGTTTCCCGTGAGGTGAGCAGCTCCGCCGCGGTCCTTGCGACATCGGAGACGGCGGTGGGATGCCTCACGTGCTGTCGCGCGGCCTGAAGTTCACCAGCGGGTGCTGACCCTGGGCGCGCGTCCAGGCCTCTCGGTCACGCTGAGGGACGGAGAGGCCGGCCCGGAGAAGAGACCTCTCCGGACCGGCCCACCGAGTCACGGCTGCGTCACGCCCTCGGGGGAGAGAGAAGGAGGGACGATGGGGCCTGAGCAACCAAATGTGACTCCGGCGTCCACGAGATCCCCGTCGGGTGCAAAGTGTGACGGTCTATTTGGCGAAATTCCTGATCTTGGTGACCAGCGCCTTCAGCGCGGGCTTATCGACGATCAGCGTCGGAGTGGCCGGCATCGACGGGCTCAGGCCCACGGCCGCGCCGCCTTTCGTGATGACGCGCCGGATCTGGTCGTCCGTGGTCCTCTTTTGCCACGCGGGGTCGTCCAGGCTACGCGGCTTGGGGTTGAGGTTCCGAGCTGCTGCGCCGTTTCCCAGGCCCTTGGCGCCGTGGCAGCTCTGACAGCTGTCGAACCACACCTTGTCCGCCCTCTTGTCCGGGCCCGACGTCGCCTGAACCTCCCCAGCAGGGGACTTCTTTCCACCACATCCGCCTGCGGACAACAGCGCGGCTGCGGCGATGAGAGTCTTCCACCGGCTCACTCTGCGGCGCTCCGAAAGCTCCTGATCTTGTCGATCAAGCTGGAGACGGCTTTCTTCTTCGCCATGAGGTCCAGGTTTGCGGGCATGTCCTTGGAGAGGCCTGTCGCCGCGCCGCCTTTCACGATCACCTTCGCCAGGTGTTCGTCGGTGACGGAGTCTTGCCATTTCGCGCTGCGAAAATCTCGGGGCTTGGGGTTCAACGTCTTGCTGCCGGGTCCGCTCCCGCTCCCGTCGGTGTGATGACAGTTGACGCACAGGGTGATCCACTTCTTCTGGGCCACCGGGTGCATCGCTCTCGGGCCGGTGTCGACAGGCTTCTTGTTGCCACACGCCGGAGCGACGAACAGCAGCGCCAAGCTCATCGCGGCGGCGAGCATCCAGGGAGGAGATGACTCGGAGGTGTGCATGGGTCTGACCCGTGTGAAGCTGTGTAAGGTCGCGCTGAGGCCTCGAGCGCGCTGGGGCGCGAGGTGGCGCGGCGCTGGAGAGTCGCGGCGCTCCTGGCTGAGCTCAAACGCAGCTGATCCCAAAAGAGCCGCCGCGAGCAACGACATAGGATCGAGACGGACCCTAACACAGGGCACAGAGTGCTTGCACCACCAAGTACAGCCTCCTAGCATCCGACGATGTTCCGCTCAGTGGCTTTATCGGCTGTCCTCGTGATGTCTGGCCTCGGCCTTCTCGCATGCCCCGGGCCTGCCGTGGGCCAGACGGGCTCTGACGCCGAATGCGCGGCCCTCGATGTCGCCGCCGATGCGCCGCCGTTGTTGCCCTCGGGGGCCCATCTGGTGGACAACGGGTCGTGGGTCCTGATGCCCGAAGAGACCGACCCCTGGTCGACCGGCAGAGACCCCGCCAAGGTGCCCTGCGTTCAGGCCGATCTGCTCGTCGAGGAGGTCGGCAACGACGAGAGGTGGATGTCCGTCAACACCCAAAATTGCGGTTACGCGACGCTCAGCCAACCGCTGCTCGAGGACGTACCCGACTGCTCGACCCTGCTGGTGCACATCTGGTACTTCAAGTTCTTGGCCCCCAAGGAGACCAGCGTCGGCTATGAGATCATCGTGACCGTAGGCGACCCCCTCTTGGATGGTGGGGAGCCGCTGTTGCGCGTGACGGGTGACACGTTGCCCGATGAGAGCGGGCTCATCTACGAGGTCGTGCAGACCAAGAGGGCCTACTCCGCAGGCGAGCCGGTGTATTACCACGTCTCGAACCACGGCCAGAACTCCTGGGAGTTCATTCAGTTTAGGGTCATGTAGGGCGCTGGACGACCCGAACCTTGAGCCCGCGATTGTCGAACTCGGCGACGCGCCTCCAGCTCAGGCGAGTGGCTTGTTCGAAGCGCGGGTGGCCCACCAGCACCGTGACCCTTGTCAGATCCGGCCGCCCCTTCAGCATCCGCCCAAACCGGCGGAAGGTCTCCTCAAGGTCGGCGCCGCTGC
>JAAZYN010000340.1:0-269 GCA_014239625.1 Myxococcales bacterium
AATATGTCAACGACGGCGGGCGTAACAAGCGCCTGACCATGGCCGGGACCTTGCTCGGGACCCCCGAGTACGTGAGCCCCGAACAGATCATGGGGCTGCCCCTGGACGGCCGCTCCGATCTCTACGCCCTCGGAATCATGGCCTACGAGCTGCTGACCGGGCAGCGGCCCTTCAAAGCCAGACATCGCGCGGATCTCTTGCTGATGCACGTCAAGCAGCCGGTCCCCCCCATGGCCGACAAGGGCCTGCGCTACGAGCGTCCTCCAGGG
>JAAZYN010000340.1:279-5169 GCA_014239625.1 Myxococcales bacterium
CACCCCCCCCGACGACGAGGACGCGAGCAGCGGTATCTTCTCGTACGTGAAAAAAAGGCAGCCCTGACGGGGTTCGCTGCCTCGCCCCGCGCGGGAGGGCGTTAACCTGGCAGCGATCCGCGGTCGTGGAGAGGGACCTGCTCGCCGTGCATCAGGCGATCGGGTGAGACACCATTCAGGAGCGCGCGCCTGGCGGTTCAATCGGCGACCGGTGGACCGCCTGGCCGTCTCCGCATGCCAACCGAGGGAGATTTCTCGGACGCACGACAGGTCTGCCGCGTTGGGGGTCATGAACCTACAAAAAGGACACCCGTGGAGGACAGATCGATGAAGGGGATCACGTCCATGCGCAGCAGGCTATTGTCGTCAGGCCTTGCGTTCATGGTGACGCTGGCGATGCTGTTGGCCGCCGGCTGCGGCCGTGGCCACGTGATGCACATGAACGGCATCTCGGTCTATGAGCACGTCTGGGTCACCGCGGTGGACCGTCTCGCACCCCAGGCCGCACACGAGATGCAATGTGGAGAGCCCGACCTCGCCTACGTTCTGCTTCAACGCCGAGGGAGGCAGCCGTCACAGATCCTCGTCGAGGGCTGTGGCCAGCGGGTCATCTACAAGCGCGCTCGAGGGCGTCGCTGGGTGATGATCGCGGTGGAGCTACCCACCGAGCGGCAGCCCGCGTCGCCGCAAGATCCCCACCCAGCGCCGCCGCCGCCGGCGGCTCACCCTGGCTGATCGGAGGCGTCCACCGCTTGGACGGTCCCGGGGTCGGCGGCTGGTGTCCGCGCCGGGAGTCGCGCGACCCGGCGCGCGAAGGCCAGAAATCCGGTGTGACCGATGATCTTTTGCTCCGGGCGGCAGCTCTTGGCGTTGACGAACCAGGGCCGGAAGATCATCTCCATGCTGCGGATGCGCGCCCAGCGGCGCTGCTCCCGCATGGCCATGACGAGCTGATGGAGCTGCAGCGCTGTCGGCACGTACGCGGCGATCACCCCGCCGTCGACCAGCGCCTCCGCCGACGCCTCGAGAGCGCTCCAAGGCTCCGGAACATCAAGGACGACACGGTCCACGTCGGATTCTTGGATGCCCTCGTAGATGTCGGCGATCCTGACCGTGTGGTGGGGGGTCTCGCCCATGAAGCCAGCCACGTTTTTACGCGACCGGTTGGCGGCTTCTTCACGAAGCTCATAGGTCGTGAGCTGACCGGTCGCGCCGATGGCACGCAGGATCCCCAGCGACAGGGCGCCCGACCCGAAGCCTCCTTCGACCACGCGGGCGCCGGGGAACAGGTCCGCATACATGACGATGGTGGCCGTGTCCTTGGGGACGATGATCTGCGCGTGCCGTTTCATGTACCGGCTGTATAGCTCCAGCGTCGTTCGGAAGCAGCGGAACAGGCCGCCCTTGTTCGAGCGGGCGACGGACCCGTCGGGCTCGCCGATGAGATCGTCGAACGGGATCAGGTGTCCTCGGATGTTCACCTTCTTGCCTTCGGCGAGGAGAGCGAAGTGGTCGCGTTGATCACGGTCCAGGAACACCACCGGTTCGTCCGGTTGCAGGGGGCCTCGTTTCATACCTGCGGCGGCTAACATGTCCGAAACAGGCTCACCAGCCAAAACCGGACTACACTGAGCCCATGCAGATCGGCCGAGCCATCGCCACCTTCGGTCACGAGAGCCGCTGCCTCGCGCTCGTGCTGGGCCGCGCCGCCCGTGGCCTGCCTGGAGCGCCGCGGGGTAGCGTCATCGGGCAGCTCGGCACCCTGGCGCTGTCGGCCCTGCCGCTGGTCGGTATCGCGGCGCTCTTCGCGGGCATGGTCATCGCGCTGCAGACCTCTGTCCAGCTGGCGCGGCTCGGATCGGGTCACCTCGTGGCCGACGTGGTCAGCGTCTCGCTGGTTCGGGAGCTGGCGCCCATCTTCACCGCCTTGCTGATGGCGGGAAAAGCCGGCGCCGGGCTGGCCTCGGAGCTTGGGATGGTCGTGCTCAGCGGGCAGGCTCAAGCCATGCGTGCGCTCTCCATCGACATTGACCGAGAGCTGATCGCGCCGCGCGTCTTCGCGGTGATCGCGGGCACCGTGCTATTGACCATGGCCGCCATTCTACTCGGTCTCCTGGGAGGGATGCTGTTGGGCGCGGCCCAGGTCGGCATCAGCCCGGTGCACTATCTGAACCGAGCCATCGACGCCCTCGCCCCCATCGACTTCGCCGTGGGCCTGATCAAGTCCCTGGGTTTCGGGATCATCATCGCGTCTCTGGGTTGCAGCTGGGGGCTCAAAGCGAAAACCGACGCCAGCGAGCTCGGCCGTCACACCATGAACGCGGTCGTCTTGGCGAGCTTCGTCGTGCTGGTCAGCGACCACATCATGACCTCGCTCATCGAGGCGTCGTTGGGATGATGGGGGGCTCGCACAACAGCATCGCGGCGTACCAGGTAGTCGACCTCAGGTGGCAGGTGGCGCCGAATTTCGCGCTGGAGATCGAGTCCTTGTCCCTGCCGCTCGGCCAGACCACGCTGTTGCTGGGGCCCTCAGCGAGTGGGAAGTCCACGCTCCTTCGGCTGCTCGGCCGGGTCGAGGGGAGCTATTTTCCGGACGCCAGCCCGCGGCCGCTCAGTGGAAAGATCCTGTTGCGCACCGGCCGGGAGACGGAGCCGGTGGACGTGCTCGCGCTCAGCGAACGGGAGCTCCTGAACCGCAAGATACGTGGGGTCCGGGTGGGCGTCGTCTTCCAGCGCGAGGGGTTGTTCGTCGACCGGAGTGTGCTGCAGAACGTCGCGTGGCCTCTGCTGTCCCACGGGGCTGATCCGAGTCAGGCACAGGCTCGCGCGCTGGAGCTGCTCGACGAGGTCGAGCTCGCGCCGGAGCGGGCGGTCGCCACGCTGTCGGGCGGGGAGCGGAAACGGCTGGCGCTGGCCCGCGCGCTAGGCCCACGCCCCCCGGTGCTGCTGCTCGACGAGCCGTTCACCGGGTTGGATCCCAGGTCCCTCGACGAGCTCTTGTCGTTGACCGAGCGCCTGATCGCTCAATCCGATGGTGCCTTGACCGTCGTCATCGTCACCCACCAACGCCAGGACATCGAACGCCTCGGTGACCATGTGGTCATCCTCAGGGACGGTTCGCTCGCGGTGGCTGGACCGCGGGCTTCCATGCAAGCACAGCTGTCGGCCTTCATCGCCGGCGAGGAGGTATTGGGAGCGTGAGCACCCATGCAGCAGGAGTGGGCCCTCCGGGCGCCGTCAACCGAACGAGTTTTGCGCTGGGGATCGTCGTCGGCGCGATCTTGGGCGCCGCGATCCTTTTCTCGGTCTACTACGTACCCAGAAAGGGGGTGTTGCTCGACAACGACCCTCGACACTTCACCGTGGTCCTCGACAAAGCCCACGGGCTCAATGCCGGCAGCCCTGTGCTCATCAGCGGCGTGGAGGCCGGTGAGGTCAGCGATGTCCGTATAGAGGAGCTGCCGAAACTGGGATGGCGTGTACTGGCCAGAGTAACGATTTTCGATGGCGAACGCTTCGGCGCGGGCCTGAAGACCGGCAGCCGCTATGTGGTCGATCGGTCAGGGCTGCTCGGCGAGATGGTGTTGACCATCACCCCGGGTGGCGCGGGCGTGCCGCTGAAGGACGGGGAGTTTGTCGATGGCACGCCCCCTTTGGACATCGGCTCTATCGCCGGCGACGTGAAGGTCGTCACTGGGCGCCTGGCGGACTTCATGGACGGGCGCGAGCCAGGCGACCCCAGCCTCCGGCGGGTGTTGCGCGATCTGCAAGGGTTGATGCGCAACCTGAAAGGGTTCTCCGAGAAGCTGCCGCAGTAGGCGCGCTCCTCGCCTCCCTGTGGTTTTGGGGCGTCGGGTGCTCCGCCGCGGGCACGACCCCGACCACGCCGAGCGCTCTGGACGTGCCCGCCGCGATGTCCGACGGGATCGGCGCGGCGGACGCCGCTGACCCTCAGCGCGTCCAGGAGGTGTCGGTTGGCGCGCCTCCCACCGATCCAGTCATCGGCGATGTGGCCCTTGTGAATGGGACGGTCGCCGGCCTTGGCCCCCGCACGGTCGTGGTCACGGGGTCGGTGATCACAGCCGTATTGGAGCCTGCTGTTGCCCCTCCGGCGGCGAAGGCGATCGTCGATCTGACCGGTAAATGGCTGGCTCCATCGTTCATCGACTCCCATGTCCACGCCTTGTATCGACCAGGCGCGGGGAAGCTGGCCAAGGGCGGGCTCGGCGCGGTGGTGGACCAGGCGGCGCCGCTGACGATCTTCGGCACCGACTTCTCGGTGGGCGTCGGCGGGCCAACCCTCGAGGTGCTGGCTGCCGGGCCCATGGTGACGGCCATCGGCGGTTATCCGACGCGAGGCTGGGGGGCCGGCGGATACGGCGTGGAGTGCGCTGACCTGGCCGCAGCCGTCAAGGCCGTCGACCAGCTGAAGGCGCTGGGGGCGGGGCTCGTCAAAGTCCCGATGGGTGGCGGCCCGGTCTTCGACGCCGCGACCCTCGAGGGGATCGTCGCGCACGCTCACGCCGTCGGGCTGAAGGCCTCCACCCACGCCATGGGCGACGCCAGCGCTGCGGCCGCTGCGGTGGCCGCCTTTGACGTGCTAGCGCACACGCCAACCCAGCCGCTCAGCTCAGCCACGGTCCAGGCCTGGTCGGCGCGCGCCGTGATCTCGACCCTGGCGGCATTTGGCGGGGCAGGTCACACCTTGGCCAATCTGCGGGCGTTGAAGGAGGCGGGCGCGAAGGTCCTTTACGGGACCGACTATGGCAACACCGGCCACGCTGGGATCGATCCCAGTGAGATCGCGCTGCTCCAAAGCGCCGGCTTGAGCGCTGCCGAGATCCTGGCCGCTGGGACGTCGACCCCAGCCGATTTCTGGGGGTTGAGTCA
>JAAZYN010000341.1 GCA_014239625.1 Myxococcales bacterium
GCCTGCCCATCCGAAGGTTGCAGCCGAAGTCTGGTGAGAAATGCGGGTTAGCCCGCCTTGGCTCGGACCGAGGCCAGGCCTCCCGGTCTCCCCGGACGCGCCGTGAACCACCCGGGTCGGCGTGTCGCTGCCTGCCCGGCCGAGTCAGGTACCCCCAGTCGGCAATCGGGCGATCGAGTGGAGCAGGGTGAACAGGGTGCTGGCTTCTTCTCCGTCGCCTGCAGCCCGCGCGACGATCTCGTCGATGTAGGGCGCCAGCGGGTCCGCCTCGTGCCATACGGTCAGCAGCATGCTGAGCGAGGCGCCGGCGGTGCTCGACATCTCGGAGTCACCCTTGGCCGCGAGGCGGCCGAGGGTGTCGATGATGGCCTCGCTGCGGACACCGGCGGCGCCCATCGCCAAGACGTAGATGCCTTCGGCGTCGGTCCCTTCGACCTCCGCGTATTGGGCTAGCACACGAGCGCCGTGAGCCGAATCCCCGTTGACGAACCACCCCAGCGTCAGGTTGGCCTGTCCCGCACGGAGGGGTTGGCTCAGATCGTCGGCGAGGGTGGTCAGATAGTCGATGATTCGCCGGCGGGTCTCGACCGGCAGCGCGGACGCCGGGGAATACGGGCCCATCTTGAGCCGTGTCATCTCCTGCTCGGCGACGTGGTCGAGCACCATCATGCTCGCCATCGTCATCTCTTCGCCGGCGTCGCTCGCCTCCGACCACATCACTTCGAGCCCGCGGCCTTGCGCAGGAGAGCCTCTGAGCCCCTCGTCGATGAAGGGCGCGATGACCTCCACGGGGACACCGTCGGCTACCAGCGCGGTGGCCACCGCCGCTGCCGCCTCGTGGTCGGTGTGAAGCTGAAGCGCCGCGCCGATGATCGCCGCCCGCTGGGCTTCGTCAGGATCATGGAAGTTCAGCTCCAGGGTCTCCAGGAGGGTGGCCCTGTAGGCGGCCACCGCGCCCTCATGCTGGGAGAGGGTGAAGGCGGCCGCGAGGCGCGCTGGAGGGGCTACGCCGGCGATGACGAGCTGCGCGAGCTGATGGGCCAGGCTGTCTTCGGAGACCTCCCAGCAGGCCACCGCGTTACACACCGCGTCTGCAGCGCGACGGGCGTCTTCGTCCTGGTTGTCGTCGATGAGCATCTGCAAGCCAGCCATGGCCAGGTTCAGCGCCCCCGGATCGGCGTGCTCGGTGACCGCCGCGATGGCGCTCATCCCCGAGAGATCGCCCCGCTGAACGCCCCGGCTGGCGATGTACACCAGGGCATCGTCGCGACCTTCCGATGGGGGCCAGGACCTGGCGAGCGCATGGGCCACCGACGCTCCTCTTTCGCCCACGCGCTCGATGAGCTCCCCCAGCTCTTCGATGTCCTCCACGGCCCGCACCACTGCGCACAGGTGCGTCTCGAGTACCTGCGCGAGGATCGGCGCGTCGGGGTGCTCGTCGAGGAGCTCCACGATCTCATCGAGCCGTTGGTTCATCGCCGCCAACACCTCCTCGCCCATCTCTCCGTACTCGATCTCGGCGCCCAGAAGAGCCGCCGCCGTGTCAAAGCAGGTGGGCGGCGCTTCGGGGATGGACCACTCGAACAGGGCTCGCTGCACGAGCTGGACCCGGAGCTCCGGCTCTGCCTCGGCACCCCAGGCGACGGTCTCGGCGGCCAGGAGCTGGGCGAGGTGCAGCTGGTCGTCCCAGATGTCCGCGTCACGGGCCATGACGTCTACCAGCCCGGCGGCCAGCTCATCATCCGGGTGGGAGGCCGCGGCCATCGCGAAGACCTCCCACAAGGAGCCCCGCATCCGGTAAATCATGTACTCCTTGTCGTCCTCGGTCATCCACGTACGCCGCGCCGCCAGCCAGTGCATCTGTTGGATGTTCTTGGGATAGAGCAGCCCCGCCGGGGTCTGCGCCAGCAGGCCTGCCTGGAGACCGATCTCCAAGGTCGTGCTGGCCTCCCGCGACCGAACCCCAGCCATGATCGTGCACAAGTCGCTAGAGGAGCCGACCCAATGGCTCTCGGGCCGGTGCGCGAGCCCCAACCCCAGCTCCCCCAGCGCATCCAGAAAGGGCACCTCGGTACCGGCGGTCGCCATCTCGGCCGGGACTCGGGTCAGCACCGAGTCTCTGATGGTCTCCAGATAGTCGTGGGACGGCAGGATGAGGGGAAGCGAGGTCATGGACGGTGCTGCCTTGTTGTCGCTGGGGGGTGTGCTTCGGCGTGACGGTTCACGAGTCGCCATCGTAGGCCCGGACGACCTGGCCGAGCTTCTCGCACTCCAGGCGCGCAGCGAGATGCAGGTGCTCGTTGCGCAGACCGCTGGTGGCGGCGGCGGCGAAGAACGCAGCCCGAAGGGCCGCGTTCTTGATGTGGCCACCGCTCAGGTCGTAGGAGGTCGCCAGGTCCTCGAAGTCGATGTCCTCGGCCCGCTCGACCGCTTCCGGCACCATCGATCGCCACAGGCGCTCGCGCGTGCCCTCGTCGGGCGCCGGGAAATTCACGCGAAAACGAATGCGCCGCCGGAACGCGTCGTCGAGGGAGCCCTCGAAGTTGGTCGTCAGGATCGTGACGCCCTCGAAGTCTTCCATGCGCTGAAGCAGGTAATTCACCTCGAGGTTGGCGTAGCGATCGACGCTGCTCTTGACGCTCGTCCGCTTGGAGAACAACGAGTCGGCCTCGTCGAAAAGCAGGATCGACTCGCTCTTGGTCGCCTCGTCGAAGATGCGACCCAGATTTTTTTCGGTCTCGCCAATATATTTGGAGACGGTCTGGGACAAGTCGATCCGGAAGACCTCCATGCCGAGGATCCCGCCGATGATTCCGGCGGCCATGGTCTTGCCTGTGCCGGGCGGCCCCGAGAACAGCACCGAGAGGCCGCGCCCGTACGGCAGGAGGCGGTCGTAGCCCCACTCGAAAAACACCTTGTTGTGGTGGCGGGCGTAGGCGATGACCTCGTCGAGCCGAGTCCTCCCTTCGGCGGGGATGATCAAGTCGTCGAGCGTGAACGAGGTGACGATCCGCTTGGCGATCCCGGACAGGCGCGGAGTGAGCTGGGCCCGACAGGCGTCCGTGACGTCCGAGAAACGCACCGCGGCGCCGGGCAGCATGCCTGCCGCCAAAGCCGCCCGGGCCGCCCGCTGGATCGACCCGCCGGAGAGCGGGTAGCGCGCGCTCGACTCGATGACCTCGTCGTCGGGCTCTGCGTCGCCACGATCAAAGGCGCTCTGCCACAAGCGGATGCGGTCTTCCTTGGAGGGAAGTGGCAGCGACGTCTGGAGCGCCTGCGTGAGCAAGCTCACGAACCAGCTGGCCCGGTCGCGGGCGGTGACCACCGCGCCGTATGCGTGCTCGTCCAGGATGTCGGCGAGCTGCCGGTAGGCCGCGAGGAGCTCCGGCGCGGCCGACTCGGCGTCGGCGAGATCCGCGATGATCGGCGCGCGCAGCAGACGAGCATCTCGGCGCAAGGCGCTGAGCCTGGCGTTGGCTTCGGACGGGGGGTGCACCAGCGTGTCGACGTGGACCTCGATGACCAGACCGCTCAGCCCGAGGAGGTGCTGCCGCGCGATGGTCGACTTTCCGACCCCGGCGGGCCCGATGATCACCATGACGGGGGCCCCGGGAGTGCCGACTCGGGCGAGGTTGCGGTCAAGCGGCTCGCGGACCGCGGGGGGGATCACCAGGGAGTCTCGGCTCGCCTCCCGAACCACCGTCGCGACGCTCACCAGGGAGGGGTCCAGATCGGAGCCGCCGAGGGCCCATGAGACGACGCTGGGTCTCAATCGGACCGTCCGTCCGAGGAAGGGTTCGTCCGCCCCTTCCGCGTCGAGGGACACCAGATTCCACTTCAGCAGCGGCGAGGTGAAGAAGAACCCGTCGACGTTCAGGAGTCGCCCCGCGGTCGTCGGCTGGATCAGCCCGAGTAGAAACTCCAGCGTCGGCCGCCGTCGGGTGAAATCGTTCCAAGTGTACATGAACAGCCGGCGGATCCCCTCGTCGACCTCGGCGCAGAGCGCGAGCGTCAGGAGCTGCCGTGAGAGGGGCCCCAGGCTGAAGCTCTCGAAGAGGGAACCCAGCGGAAGCGACACGCCCGTCTCGTGGGTCGCCATGACGCGCGCGTCGATGTGGGCCCGCAGAAGACCCGCCTCACCGTCCGGAGCCGGCGCCTGGGACGGGTCGACGAGGAGGCGCGCCGCCTCATCGTCGGTGACGCCGAAGCCACCCAGCAGATCGTGCCGGGATGCCTTGTCAGGGCTGGTGCGTCCCGTGAAATTCAGGAACTGCTTTACGAGTCGCCGCACCCACCCCATCTCCTCGATGAGGTGTTCGACCGGATGGGTGTACGGAGTGACGCTCACTGAAGCCAAGGTAGACCCCGCCTCACGCGCCCGTTTCGAAGAACGTTCATGTTGAGAACCAGGCACGCTCGGGTCAGTGGTGTCAAGACGCTCACACCCTCGGTGTGGCGATGGGCCGATCCTGGCCCGGGCGCCGCGCGGCTGAACGCGGCCGAGCGGATCCCCAGCGCTGCCGCGCGCGCTTCAGCAAGCATTGACAAGTGGCGTGTTGTGCCTCCTAATAGGTAGCGGTCGGTCTCTGGTGACGAGCGGGAATTGAACCATGGCGCCGAGCCTTGAGCCAGTAGTCGATCGCGGCCGTGACAAGAGCGCACGTCCAGCGGATGCGCCCGATACAGAACCGGGCAAAGCGGGCGATCAGCCTGGGCCGGATGACGTTCAGGCGGCGCAAGACGCCATCGCCGATCCCAGCAAGGCTCCGCAACTGCTGAATAATCCAGTGGCGAGGAAGCTCTTGATGGCGAGCCTCGGCAACAAGGTCGCGCTGGCCCTTCTGCAGGGTAAGAAGGCCGACAACGACGCCGACGACGCCGACGACGCCGATGACGAGCCCGACGACGAGCCCGACAACGACGTGGACAAGGCTGGCGCGGACATCGCTGACGCCGATAAGGCCTCGGATAGTGCGGCCGCGGCTCCTGGCAGTGGGGTCAAGACGGCAGAGCCAAAAGCCAAGGTCGAGCCGAACCCGGACAGCGCTGGCAACGACACGCCGGACGCGGACGCGCCCGACGCCGCCGAACCGCCCACCCCCGATGCCGACGCCGCCGCGCCGCCAGCGGACGCGGGGAGCGAGCCCGGGGACGCGCCGTCGC
>JAAZYN010000342.1 GCA_014239625.1 Myxococcales bacterium
GCCGACCATCAGGAAGGCCCCCCCTTCCTCCACGAACGGCGGGATCCGTGGAAGATAGCGGCGCGTCCGAAAGGGGCAGTAGTTGAAATTCTGGAAGACGACCAGGTCAAAGCCGCCCAGCTCTTCCTCGAACAGCTCCCGGGCCGGAAACGGTATAAGCGCGGTCTCGCCCTGGCTGGTATTGAGGCCATACGGGTTTACCAGGATGAAGAAGCTGATGAGGTCGACGTTGGGGTCCTGTTTCAGGTGGTTGCGCAGGAACCGCTCGTCCCAGCTCGGCTGACCGACGATCTGGAGGATACGAATCTTGTCGCGCAGAACGTTGACCAGAAATTCGCGGCGGTTGTTTTCTCCATAGACCTCGTCGGGCAAGTGCTCGACCTCCACAGCGAACACCCTCTTTCCGAGCTTCTTGGGGACCCAATCGAAGGTGACGTCGTAGGTCTCGCGGTCGGGCGTCAGCGACAGCGTCTTGCGGTCTATCTCGCGGCCATCCCGTTGGAGGCTCACCTGGAGTTGGCCGGCGCTGTACCCGTGGACTCGAACGGTGGCCTCCAGGGAGGTCGCGTTCATGGCGAAGGCGAAGTTGTTGTACGAGACGCGCTCGACAGAGAGATCCTTGAGGCGGTCTTCGCCCATTGGAACGAACGCGTGAATAGGCACGTTCAGGGCAGCCACGAGGTCCCGTGCTTCCACCCCCAGACCGATCCTCTGGGCGCCGACCCGGGTGTCGATGCCGTCGGTCACCAGGATGACCCCACCCAGCTCACGCACGTCCGCCCGCTCTTCCAGACTGCGTAGGGCGCTGAGGATGTCAGTAGCTCGGTCCGACGTCTTGAGCCGGGAGGGCGACTCTCTGATGTGGGGCGCCTCGCGCGCCCGGTCGCCGAAGAGATGAAACGACACCGTGCTGTTCGCCTCTATCGCGGCAAACAGCGCCGCGTTCTGGGTGATAAACTCGCGGGCCAGGGCGATCCGGGTCTTCTCGCCGTGGGGCAAGTCCATGGAGTGCGAGGTGTCGAAGAACACCGCCACGTGGTTCTTGCTTCGCGCTACGGTCTCTTCGAGAAAAGCGGGCTGATAGAACACGGCGACGATGCACACGACGATGCATCCCCTCAGGGCCAACAGGGCGCCCCTGCGCCACAGCGGGACCAGATGTCGGTAGTTGTACAGCGTCAAGCCGATGGTCAGCCCCACCAAGGACCAAACAACCGCCTGAGACCAAGGGTCCCAACCACCCAACCATTGAAGCTCGCGCGCCGAATAGGGGCGGTCTTCTCCGAACAGGAACTCCTCCATGCCCAGTCAGCGCCCGCCTGGAGGCCGTCGAATCTTCCACTTGCGCTTATGCAGCAGGAAGTCGAGATGCACCTGATCGTCTTTGTAGTGCAGACAGAGGGCGTACATCATCAAGTTGATGCCGAAGCGGAACGCCATCTCGCGCTGGTTCTCCCGGCCTGGGGTCGGCACGTGCGCGTAGCCCCCACCTGGAGCCCGCTCGAAGGCGCCGAAGAGGTCGTTGTGGGTCACCACCACGGCGAGTCGTCGACCCAGGGTCAAGCCCTCGATGTACGGTTTTCGGATCACTCGACCGGCGGGGTAGTCGAGTCGATAGAAGGATCGGTACACGACGTGGTCGGGTGAGACGCGCGCGAGCTTGCGGCGCGGGAACATGGCCGCGAGCTCCCTCCGCACAGAGCTGTCGAAGGCCTTCGATGAATCCCTGTACCCAGAGTTGTCCACGATCAGAAACCCGCCCAACGTCAGCCACTTGCGCAGCTCTACGCGCTCCACGTCGCTCAGGCGGAACGCGTCGGCGCCTGTCAGCAGAGCCAGCGGAAGCCGAGCGAAGGCTCCCGAGGTCACTCGTAGCCCCACCGGCACGGGCGCCGCGTCGATGCTGGTGCGCTGGCGGACCTCGTAGACGAAGGCCGCGGGGGCGGTCTTGTGCTGATCCCAGAGGCCGGAGTGACGTATCCGAACGATCCGCACGCGCTGGTCAGGCCCGATGGCCTGAACCAACGGCGCCTCCAGCAGCCCTGCTGTCGCCAGGCCAGCGCCACCCAATTCGAGGAACTTGCGACGGTCCATTACGCTCCAAACACGTGACCGCACGAGCCTATGCCATGCCTCGTCAATCCACCAGGATCGCGAGATCGTACGGCAACGCGTCCCCGACGTCGTATGGCCTCACGTAGACGCGATAGGACCCCGCAGACTCCGCCAGGATCGACACCTCCGCACCGTCACCAAGGTCCAACACGTCGGCGACGATAGATCCGTTGGGACCGACGATGACGATGTCGGTGAAGCCCTGCCCTGGTGCATGGGCGGTCAGGACCGAGAGGGTGGCAAAGGGCGGCACGTCGACCATCCGAAATACGTCTTCGTCCGACATCCCGCAGAGGCGCAACCATGTGTGCACGCCGGGGCTCACGGTGGTGGCCTGCTGCTCGGTGTCGTTGGGCTCGTATCGGTCGTCCGGACATGGCCCTGCCGGGTCCTCCACGTCCTGCAACAAGGTGTAGCCTACCGGCGCCCCGCTGGAGGTCCCTATCTCGTAGAACAGCTTGCCGCCTTCAGCCACCACGCTGCCCCAGGTCAGCCCGTTGGCATCAGGGGTGACCGTGACGAGGGCGGCGCCGGTCGGATCATCGTAGACGCGGATCTCGATGTCGTCATCCGGGGCCGTCTCCACCAACAGGTTGACCGTCTCGCCTCCATTGAGCTCCATCTCGAACCAATCGGGCGTCGCCGGGCACGCCTCCAGGTTCTGGTAGACGCCCTGAAACAGGATGACGGCCGACGACCACGCCACGTTGCCCGCGAGGATGTCGTCATCGCATTCAACGCCAGACTCTGCGCGCTGCACCGACAGGGTGTAGCCATTACCCACGCCTTGATGGCCGGACACCCGAAGGAAGACGGTCTGGGCAGCACCGACAGCCGTGTGACTGACCGTCTCGATAGAGGTCTGTCCGTTGCTCGCTTCGAGCAACGTCAGACCATCGGCCGCGAAGAGCTCCGCGTCCAGATCGCCGTAGGCGTGCTCGAAGAGGGTGGACACCGTCAACGTCTCCCCGCTCCCCAGATCGAAGCGGAACCAGTCCGCGTCGCCAGGGCAGATCATCGATCCGGTCAACGCTCCATCGGTCACGCCCGAGGTCGCATCAGCGACGCTATCGTTGGGCTCCCAGGGGTCCGGCGCACATGGCGCCTCCTCGGCCGTCAGCACGAGCATGTAGCTGAGTTGAGGCTTGGGACCAAGCCCCTCGACCTCGACGGTATAAGGGCCGGACCCGCCTGCCGCCACCGTGAGCGTCGGCTCGTCGCCATCTGCGACATCAACGACGATGTCCTCTTGGTCGCGCAAGCGCAGCACCATGGCTCCATGGGCTGGGGTTCGCACCACCTGCGCGGTGACGTTGGCGAGGGGCGCCGCATCGACCTGGGCAAAGTCCAGGTCCTGCCCGCAGATTCTTCGTCCGGCGTAAAGACCGGCGGCGAGCAGGGGGGCGTCGGCGAGCTGCGAGTCCGGCTCGTACTCGTCATCGGCGCAGGTGCCGGCCGGACTCGTGTCAGGGTAGACGGCGACGGTGTGCCAGCCGCTCTTCGGCGACCGCGTGACCCGATCACACCCGGTCCCCGTGGCGTCATCATTGTCGGTGGCGACGAGAGCGTAGTGCAACAGCTGACCCGCTTGGTCGATGGCGCCCAGATCCAGCTCGGCGACGTAGCTCGTGCCGCTCTCTGGGGCGGACAGCTCGGCGATGATGGGGTCTCCGGCGGTGAGTTCTCCAAGGCGCCACTCGATCTGGACGGTCGAGATTCCGCTCTCGCCGTCCACCACCTCGGCGGACAACTCCACCGTCGCCGGGCTGGTCAGCAGACTGTCGGCGGGCACGGTGTGCTTGATGGTCGGCGGAGTGCCGTCGCACCCCGCGGCGTCTTCGGTGTTGAGGAGCACGATCGTCAGCTCGTGGGTGACGGCGTCGTGGGTCTCGTCCTGCGCACCAAACAGCGCTCGATGTACGACGACGTCGCGCTGTTGCGCGCTGGGAGCCCAATGAAAGTAGCTGCTCTTGGGACCGGCCGACTGCAGCTTGGCGCCCTCTGGCCCTTCGATGAGGGCGATGCTCACATCGACGGAGTCGTCGTCTTTCACGCCGACGATGAGGGAGAGCCCATCGTCTTCAGCGAGATTGACCACCACACCCGTGGGCAGCTCGAACCGAGGCGCGCCCTGTTCGGAGTAGACGGTCAGGGTGAAGCGCTCGCTGGCCGAGCCGCCGCGCCCGTCATTGACGGTCACCGTCAGGTCGTAGGTTCTTCCCCCGGGCTCCGTGTCGCTCGCCAGGGGGTTCCAGTAGAGCAACGATTCAGTGGCGCTGGAGGGCACGATTTGAGCGTCGCCAGGGAGCCCCGCAACCTCGAAGCCGAGGGGGTCACCGTCTGGGTCCGAGCCGCTGAGAGGCAAGCGTAGCCCATCGCGGATAGCGACCAGCTGATCGCCCACAAAGTCCAGCAGCGGCGGCCGGTTGTCTTGGTTCGGACAGGCGGACAACAACAGCGCGACCCACACGGCCGGGAGCAGCGGGCGCGCCCCGTGACGGGTAGCCAGCGGCTCTCCGACCCGCCGCCCGGACCGCCCGAGGGCCGCGCCCCGACTCGAGCCCAAAGCGCGCATCGCTCGGCACGCCTGCCGCCACGTGCGTCGCCATCGCCTGGGGTGAGTTCGGTCCATCGGCTACGGAGTGTACGCTGCAACGGTTTGGCGTTGCCAGCGGCGCGGTCACCGCTGGACGTTGCGCGACGCACGCGAGTGACGACGCCGTGGCCAGCTGACTCGGGGTCGGGCCCGGATCCTTCGCGACCCGGCAGCTGGGGAGCGCGAGGACCTGGGGTCAACGCTCCCGTCCGGGCGCGTCCGAGGTGGTCCGTCCATCAGCGTGGTCCGCAGCTCGGATATTCCATGTCCCTCCGACTGCAGCCGGCGGATCTGCAGCACTGACGGTGCGCGTAGGGGTCAATTCAAGCCAGAGCAACGCAGCTCCAGGCCACATAGCCGTGAAGTATGGCTGACGAACCCGGGACACCAGCGCGCGCACCGCCGGTGACCATCACTTGCCAAGCACGCGGGCGGCGGTCCTA
>JAAZYN010000343.1 GCA_014239625.1 Myxococcales bacterium
CCCACCGGCTCCTAGAGATCGTCGGGAGCGTCCGGCTTCTTCGGATCTTTGCCTGGCTTGTCATCGGGCTTGGTCGGCTTGGCGGGCTTGGGGGCATCCTTGCCCTTGGCGAACTTTACAACGGTTTTCGCGAGTTTATACACATGCACGCCGCCTTTGACGCGCTTGCGCAACTTCTTGAGCTTCTTCCACTCGAAGCTGACCTCAGCGCTCTTGTAGCCCTCTTCGGAGGGCTTCAGGTTGATTGTGACCGGGAACATCGACTCGGCAAGATTCGCGACGACACACACCTTGCCATTCTTCTCGAAGGTGACCCCGCCATACTCGGCGTCGTTCACCGTGACCGATGCGTAGGCGACGTTCATGGAGATACGGATCTCGCCCTTGAGGTCGTCGGGCTCGGCTCCGGAGAAGCTCGCTGGCGCGATCAGCATAAGAGAGAGTGCGCACAACGCAGTGAACGGAAGGCGAGCGATGCGACGATGTGGAGTCATAAATCACCTATCCACGTGTAACCACAAGAAATCAAAGCCTAAAAGAGCTGTCAGGGTAGCCTGTGCTCACCATATGTCAACCTTAGAGTCGTTGACGCCCGCCGATCCAGGTCTCCGCGACCGGAGCGCCGGCCATCTCATAAGGGACGCGCTTCCAGGCGCTCCAACGCGTCACCACAAAGTCCGCGGGTCCCCCTACTCGAAGCGTCCCTGTGCCGTCGTCGAGCCCTAGGGCTCTGGCAGCTTGGGCGGTGACCCCGGCGACGGCTTCGGCAGGGCTCATTCCCAACCAGGCGCAGCCCAGCGTCGTCATCAAGGGCAGATGAGCCGTCGGGCTGGTGCCTGGGTTGAGGTCCGTCGACAACGCCATGCCGACCCCTGCTTCGCGCAAGAGCTGGACCGGCGGCTTGTGTTTCGCCCCGAGGAACAGCCCAGCCCCAGGCAGCAGCACCGCGATCGTGTCATTGGCTGCCATCACCGCTGCGTCGGAGGCGGTGACGAACTCCACGTGATCTGCGCTACTGGCGCCGAGACTGGCAGCTCGCGCGGCGGCGCCGGTGTGCGATAGTTGTTCGGCGTGGACCTTGATCCCCAACCCCAGGCCTCGAGCCGTTTCGAAGATCTCCACCGCCTCGGCCAGGGTGAACGCGCCGGCCTCACAGAAGACGTCTACGAAGCGCGCCAGCCCACGGGCCGCCACCTCGGGCAACAGCCGGTCTACAATCATCGCCACGTAGGCGCTTCGATCGGCCTTGTGTTCCCGCGGCACGACGTGTGCGGCGAGGCAGGTCGCCACGATCCGTTGAGGCGTCCGGGTCCTCAGCGCTGCGACGGCCTCCAGCAGTTTGAGCTCGGACTCGTAGCTCAGCCCGTAGCCGCTCTTTATCTCGACCGTGGTCACCCCATGCTCGAGCAGGCGACGGCAGCGCTCGGCGCCCACGGCGACCAGCTCAGCCTGGGTCGCGCGCCGCGTCGCGTCGACCGTGGTCTGTATCCCTCCTCCACGCGCGGCGATGGTCTCGTAGGACTCGCCGGCGCAGCGGTCTGCGAAGTCTCGCGTGCGATCGCCGGCGTACACCAGATGGGTGTGACATTCGACCAACCCGGGCAGGACAGCTCGGCCACCCACGTCGACCTGCGCGCTGGCGTCATACCGCGTGGGCAGCAAGGAGCGCGGCCCCAACCATGCGATTCGGCCGGCGTCGACGACGAAGGCGGCGTCCTCGATCACACCCAGCCACGCGTCGTCGACCCGCTGCGCCGCGGGCCCCGTGGCGGTCACTAGCTCGGATATTCCATGAAAAACCTGCGTCACCCCGTGATTGTATGGGTCCTGCGCTGCGTGGTAAACGCCGGACCATGCGTATCGTGATCGCTCACACCGTCGTCGTCGTCGTCGCCGCCGTGCTCGCCTGCTCGGCTTGCGCGGCAAAGAGCTCGGAGGTGGCGATGCACGAGGGCATCGTGGCTCACAATCGGGGAGAGCTGTCTCTGGCGAAGGCGCGCTACCAGCGAGCGCTCAAACTCGAGCCAGGAATTCAGGGCGCCCAGACCAATCTCGGCGCGCTGGCCTTCGCCCGTGGTGAGCTGGAGGTGGCCCTGCGAGAGATCCAGGGAGAGCTGGAGCGGCGGCCCGAGGATCCCTCCGCGAGGTTGCTTCGAGCGCTCACTTTCGTCGCTACGGGGCGCTACCAGAAGGCCGAGGAGGATGCCGAAGGGTTGGCCGCTCTAGGCGGCGGGCTTGCGGCCCAGACGGTGGCTGGAAAGACGCGCCGCGCCACCGCCAGGCTCACGGTCGCGCTGGCTCGTCTGGCGAAGGCTGGCGATGCTCGCGGTGGCGACGCTGTCCAGGCGATCTGGGATGCCCTCGACCCCATCTTACATCTGAAGGTGGCGAGCATTCAGAGGAGATCCGGCGGCGCTTCCCTGGACACGCTGGTGCGGATTCAGCGTCACGCTCGCCGCGTTGGCGGACTCCTGGCGCTGACATCGGGAAGCTATCAGAGAGGGCTCGATCTGTTGGCCGCCGACGCCACCTCCAAGCGCCCAGCCCCCTACCCTGTCCATCGGTTGCACGCGCTGGTCGCCCTCGGCAGAGTCGATGATGCGCTCGCCCTGGTGGCTTCCGCCAAGGCGGGCCCTCTCAGAGACTCCGCCTGGGCCAAGGTGCTACGGGGTCACGCCTTGCTGGCCAAGCAACGGCCCGCTGAGATCCACAAGGTCGTCGGCGGTATTCCATCGTCGACGAGCCTGCCGACGCCAGTCCGCGTGGCTGCGTTGCGACTGTTGGCGGTGGCGGCGGCGGCGAAACACCGCTGGCAGAGGGCACTGGATGTGATCTCTGCGGCGGAGAACCTCCTTGGCCGGGGCAACGTTCCAGCGTCGTTATGGCTCGATAAGGCCACGGCGCAAGCCCATCTGGGAGAGGTCGAAGACGCGCGCCGCACGATCTCGGGTGTTCTTCGCGATGATCCGACCGACGAACGCGCCAAGAGCCTCGAAGCCCTGCTGCGGTGATAGGGCTGGCGGGCGGTCGCTACAGACCTGTACGCCGCTCTTCGGGACGCCTCAGGCTCTCTCGGACGGGGTCATCCAACGGGTCACGGGCGACGGCCAGCTCATCGCACGTCGAGCGCAACCAGGAGCCGTAGCGCTGACGTCCCCGTCACGGGATGGGGGCCAGCTCGCGCCGAACCGCGCCGCTGCCCAATGACGCACCGCAACCCACGCAGGACACCGAGGGGCCCTTCTACTCTGCGGGCGGCCGCGCGGTCGCCGACAGGGACTCCAGATTCCTTCGCAGATCTTCGGAGAGTTTCAGGTCCTCGGAACGCTGTCGTGCCCAGTCGGAGACCTCCATGTTGCCTTTGGCCACATTGCTGAAGGCCCACAGCACAGCGCGCCGCAAGGGTTGGTCATCGCCGAGCACGTAGGGGGCCTGGTTGTCCATGTCGAGCTCGTGCCGCGAGCAGATCCCCTCACTTCCCGGCTGATCGAAGGCCGTCATCAGGTGCGCGATGATGCCCGCGTGGCCCGTCTTGTTAAGTACGTAGGCCGCCACGCAACGTTGCGCCGTCTCGCCGGTCTTCAGGACGCGCGCGTAGAGCGCGATGAGGCGGTCGAACTCTTGGGGGGGGGGGCCGGTCTCGTGCTCATAGACCTGGAACCGCATGCTCGTCTGGGCCACCGCCCAGGACACGTACCGGAACGCGTCGATGTCCTCGACGGTCCCCTCGGCGGCCCCGATGAGGTCGTTCATCTGTTCGAAGTCATGGAGAAAGCCGAGGCCAACAGCGGCGCCGAAGTAGACGTCGTCCTTCGCGTTCTCTTTCGCCGCCAGATACCCGTTCAGCAACGGCCCTGCGACGCTGTCGCGCATCTTACCCAGGGCGATCGCCGCCGCCCGACGCAGCACCGGGTCCCCGTCGCTGAACCCTCGCCGGATGGCGGGCGCCGTGTTCTCGTGCATCCATGCGAGCAAGGCCAGCTCCCAGTGCCCTTCGGCGCTGCCCTTCTTGTTCCAAGAGTCGACCGACTGAACGAGGTAGTTCCCCAACCGGCCCAGCGTCACGATGGCCTGCCTTCGGATCGCCTGCGGCTGGTCAGCGTCCTGGTGGACTTCAGTGATCAGCTCGATGGCCGTCGTCACATGGGACTCGCGACGCTTGTCGGTCTGCTCGTCGATGAGGGCGATCTTGGTGGCTGTCTTGTCGGTGCGCATGAGCGTCCGGAAATAGCCCAGGCGCTGGTACTCCCCCAAAAAACCTCCGGTCACCAGCTCGATCGCGCCGGCACACCCCAGGACCAGGAGCACAAGCATCATATAGAACGGCATCTTGAACGAGCGGGTCCTCTTGATCGCCCGAACGGCGGCCATCGGATCGTCGTCAGCCATAGCCTCATCGCCGGCGCCCTCGATGCCCAGAATCACTCGCTCGCGCCAGCGGTTCGGGAAGATGAGATCACCGATGAGGACGGCCGTGAAGTACGACGCGGGGAGGGCCAGGAAGAGCCACGCGGTCTGCATGATCATGTCACCGAATGGCGACGTCGACGCCTCTCGGATGTATGTCGCGACAGCAACAGCGGGCGCCAGCAGGAGCGCGCAGCTCATGAGGGACGCGACGAGCAGCCGGGTGCGAGACTGACAGATCCACAGGACCGGTCTCATCGGAGCTCAATGAGCCGAGGAAGCGTCTTCGCTCGCGCGATCCACGTCTTGAGCTGGTTGGGATCCGGGGTGATCTCGGTGACCTTGTATTTGGTGTTCGCGGCTTTCAGCCGCTGGGCCAGGCTCGTGGGCTCCTGGGTCGCCAGCGCCGTGGTGTCGAGTACACCGCCCGCTCGGAGCAGTCGAGCCATGCTCATACCCAGGCCGCCGATGCGCAACAGGTCACAGGTCTGAGCTAACTCGAGGAGCCGCGCGGCTCGTATTCGAGTGGCCTTGGAGAGCTGCCTCCGAGGTGTCTTCGGCCCTGCGCGTTCCACGAGGTCTTTGGTCGTGAGCACCAGGACCTTGGCGAGCGCCTGCAGCTCGGCCTTCGACGTCAGCCCAGACTCCCCCAGTCGATAGTGGGAGGCTTGTCCGATGGACGGTGTAGCGACCAGCACGAGCGCTAGCATCGCTGCCTTCGAAATGC
>JAAZYN010000344.1 GCA_014239625.1 Myxococcales bacterium
CTCGGGGTCGTCGTAGCGCCACCCGGGGCAGCGCTCACGTCTTCGGGGGTCGGCGGCGGCGGCGGCGGCTCGGTAAAGCCAAGGAGCGCCACGTCGAAGACCAGCATCCCTGCGGGGCGTCCGGGGACCCCGTCGTAGGCGAGCGCGCCGGGGATCCAGAAGCGTGTGATGTCACCCTCGGCCATGATCTGGAGGCCCTCGGTCCAGCCCGCGATGACCTGGTTGAGCCCGAAGTGGATCGTGCGGCCGCGGACCACGCTGGAGTCGAACATACGCCCATCGGTGGTCCAGCCGGTGTAGTGCACCTCGACGGTCGCCCGCGCCGTGGGCGAGGTGATCCCCGCACCGCGCCGCATCACCTTGTAGGCCAAGCCCGAGGCGGTGGAGATGGCGTCGGCCGGCGGCGCGGCGACATCTGCTGGCGCCGGCACGGGGCCGCCTGACTGGGTGGGTGAGGTCATCTCGTTCATCGTGGTCTACTCGTCGATGGTGGTGGCGCCAAACAGCTGCGACCCCGAGGTCCTCCTACGGCCGCGCCTGCGAGTCAACAGATGTGTGGCCGCCGGCGGCGTGGTACCCCAGCACACCCTGGACAGAGACGGAGGTCTTCGCCGCAACTGACGTCGTGACACTTCATCGCCTCGAGGTCCGCTCAGTTTGACGCGTCGGCCAGGCAGAGCGTGGTGGGCGTCGCCAGCAAGCGCATCACCGACCGCCAGTGAAGCGTGACACCGATGATCACCGCGATATGAAAGATCTCGTGGTGTCCGAGCACTCCCGGGACGACGACCGGACTCCGCGCAAACTCCACCCCGGCTCCGATGGAATAAGCCAGACATCCCCAGACCATCGGCATGGCGTCGTGATCACGCCACAGCCCCCGTACCGACGCCAACCCGACCCCGCTCAGCAAGAAGTACATCCCCAGCACGATGCCCTCCGGGATGACCTGCAGGAACACGGTGTTGATGACGATGCCGGTGATCGCTACCGACCAGACGCCGCCCAGCGCCAGCCAACGCCGACCACCCGTGTGACGAACCCAGACGAGGGGAGTGATCGTACCAGCGACGAGTGTCCAGATCGCCGCGTAGTCCAGGCGGCGCAGGACCTCTCGAGCGGTGCCTCCATGATCTAGAAGGTGGAACACACCAGACATCGTGAACACGAAGACGGCGCCAAACCAGAAGACGCCAAAGGCGACACGGCGCCTCCCGCGCGGGTCGAGTGTCGGCAGGTGCCGGATCCCCGCTCCCGCAGCGATGACGGCGGCAGCCAGATGGAGCCAGGAGGCGAGGGGTTCGCAGAAGCCCGGAACAGGGATGATGGTGGCGTCGAGCATGACCCTGAGGGTACCGCTGCTCGCCTGTCGTTGCCGTCACGGTTGTGTCATCACTCTGTCGCCCTGCGGTGACGGTGTCAGCGTTCGTTGCGATTGCCGACCCAGCAGCACAGAGCATGCCCCTGGCCGGGTCCCCTCGCGGCGATGGTGGGTCGCGCGGTGGCCGTTGACCCGCCAGCGCAGTCGCCGCCGGGGCGCGCCTCTGTTAGCGTCCGCCACATGACCCGAACCGACACCTGTCACCTGTGCGGCGGAGCCGACAGCCCGGCCGCACACGACGTGCCTCCAGACGCTTCGATCATCGTATGCGCGACCTGTCGACCTCAGCTCGAGCCCGACGCTGCGCTCGACCCAAAGCACTGGTACTGCCTTCAGGACAGCATCTGGAGCGAGACGCCAGCCGTTCAGGTCGTGAGCTATCGCCTGCTCAAGCGCTTGGCAGATGAGACCTGGGCTCGAGATCTCCTCGACCAGGCCTACCTGGACGACGGCCTCCTGGAGTGGGCCCAGTCCACTGGCGACGGCCACGACTCCGCTCCACCAGTGACCGTTGACAGCAACGGCGCGCCTCTGCGCGATGGAGACTCGGTGACCCTGATCAAGGACCTGGACGTCAAGGGCGGGGGCTTCACGGCCAAGCGCGGCACCACGGTCAAGAACATCCGGCTGACCGATGATCCCAGGTATGTCGAAGGTAAGGTCAACAAGGTCGCCATCGTCTTGGTCGCTGCCTTTCTCAAGAGGGCCTGACGCCTCACGTGGTGCGACCATATGGCCGCAGCTCCGGCCGACGAGCGTCGTCGCGAGCTCACCCCGTCGGTTCAGCGTTGAGCGGTGCTGGTCGCGGAGATCTGGCCACCGATCGGCCACACCTTTACGCGGCCGCCTTTGCCGGTGCTGACCAACCACCGCCCATCGCTGGAGGCCGCGATGCTGCGAACCGTCGCCGCGTGGGCTTGCCAGCTCACCAGCCGCTTTTTCTCCGCCAGGTCCCAGATCCCCATCCGGCCAGCCTCGTTGGCCAGGACGACCCGCTTACCGCCCGGCAGGGCGTGTACCGCGGACGTGTGGTGGGCGCCACGGGTCAGGGCGCGGCTGCGCCCGGTGCTCGACCTCGTCACGTCGACCCGCTTGCGAAACGCAGGCGTCGTCAACACGCCCTGGTCGCCCGGCAGGAAGAGCCCGCGGGACAGGCCTCCCCGGGACTTGAACGAGTGGCGATGGACGGGTTCGAGCCGCGCGGAGCCCACGTCCATCACGTGCAGGTTGTGGCTACGCCCCGTGGTCACCAGGACCTGGCTGCCGTTGCGGTTGAGCGCCAACGATGAGGTCCAGCCGTTGTCGTCGGCGAGCATGTGTTGGCGGATAGCTGGTCGCGTGCGGGTCCACTCGAAGACCTGAACACCGGGCCTACCGTGGAGGGGGCCGGCGATGGCGATGGTGCTCCGATCCCTCGAGATGGCCAGCTGCGTCGCGCTCGTGGGCATGTCCCACTGGACCTGCGCCGTCATCACATCGATCATGCTCACCCGTTTGCGGCCCAGGAGCAGGGCCGACCGGCCAGTCGCGTCCAGGACCACTCGCTGGCTCTGCCCCAGCGCCGCGACCAGGGAGCCGGTGGCCCGAGCGAAGACCCGGGTCCCCAGCATCACGTCGGCCACCGCGATCAACGCCCCATCTCCCGACATCGCCACCTGTGCAGGGTCGTCCACATCGTTGGGCAGCGAGAGCCAGCGCTTGTCCGCGAGGCGCAGGACACGCAGGCGTCGCCCCGGGAAGGCGACGTGCGCCCCGTCCGGGCTGACGTGCAACCGGTTGATCGAGCGCAGCATGGGGGTGTGATGCTCGTATCGGTAGAGCAGCGCCCCGTTGCGGTCCCACACGGCGATGGACCGCTCGTTGGCCGCTGCGACGACCCCACCGCGGGCCCCGAAGACGGCCTGACGCCAGGTCGCCCCGGGGCGGAGCGGTTGCCAACGGGAGGGCTTGCAGCGCGCCAGATTGTTGAGCTGTCGCGTCCACACCTCGCCGCGCAGCCAGAGCTGTTTGCCCGAATGTGGCTCGGCGTGGCCGGTGGTGTTCGCGGTGGCGCATGCTTGCAGGGGGCGGCTCGTGAGCGGGTCGATGAGGCGCGCCGCACCTTGGTCGGTGACCAACAGCCGCGCCATCGCGTCGAACCCCTGGAGCTCCTTGCGGTAGGGGATCGCCTCGACGGTCAGCTCGTCGGCTGCGAGATCGACGGTGGCCGACGAGCCGCCGCGCCGCGGGACATACACCGCGAATTCCGCTCGATCCGAGACCAACAGCCGGTCCACTTCGACGCGAAACGCCGGCCCAAGGTTGATGTGCTTGAGCTTCTCGCCGGAAGCGAGGTCCCAGAGGTGCATCACGCCGTCAGTGGCGGTGACCACCCGTTGAGCGCGGGGCGCCCAGGCGATCCGGGCGGCTGTTTTCCCAGGGACCCGACCGAAGCGTCGCAGCACCTTGCCGGTCGAAAGCGCATAGACGTTGACTCTGCGCGTGCCGTCGCGGACTCGCACCAGCGCGGCGAGGCGCTGTCCATCCGGTGAGAAGGCCAGGTCTTCCGCGCCCAGGGCGGCCTTGAATCGCGGTGGCTCGCCGAGGGTCACCGTGGCGTCGGGGACCGGGATGGCTTGCGCCGGCATCAAAAGTAAGAGGGCAGTGGCCAGAGTGGACATATCTCTCCGCGATAGCCAACCACGAGTCGGCTCTCAGACTCGGTTTGACGGCGGGGTCTTGGCTTTATTCACACCGTTTGGCGGGCGCTGATGGTTTTGGTTGTCAGCGGTGTCGCGGCGAGCGCGTTCCACGGGTCGCCGGCGTCCCGAGTGGAGCGTCGGTGGGCTATCGTCCACCCGCGTTTTGGTCTGCACAAAGCGCGTGGTTGCAGGGTTGACGGGTGGCCGATCAGCCCTGGCCCAGGCTGGTTGGAGCATGCAGGCGCGGTGTCCGCTCGCCCGGATGTTTCATGGGCGTCGAGCGAGACCAGGCAGGCGCAGCGCGGACAGCGCGTATCGCGGGCCGCAGGCCGGTGACATCGCATTCGATATCCGTCGATTCGGCCGCAGAGAGGTCGCCCTCATCAACGTTGCGAGCCCGCGGGTTGCAGCCGGCGGGACGTGAGTCATGGTGGGCCCGTGGGGCGGGAATCGCCAACCTCGCATCCACGATGACCCACTCCGCGCGTTGAATCCGCTGGGGTCTTTGGGTACCGTGCCCATCGGGCATGGAGAGATTGATGATCTGGCGACACCGTACATTCATATTGGCGATGGCGACGATGGGCTGCGGGCTCCTGCTCGGCTGCCCAGACGACGGCCCTGCCCCCGGCTTGGCCAACCTCGACGCGACGACCGCGGAGACCACCGACAGCGGGGGCACCAACGACGCGGTGGAGCCCGACACCCCGAACAGCCCGGACGCTGTGCCCGATGCCAGCGCCCCCGACGTCGGCGCGGAGACGTCGGCCCCCGACATCGCAGTGGACACCCAGGCGACAGACGTCGCCAACGAGACGGCCGATGACGTTGCAGTGGACGGCGCGGGCGACTCGACGAGCGTGAACGACGTGCCGGTGATCGACGACGGCTCGGCGGGCGACACGACGGCAGATCAGGGGGGCGCTGACGGCGTCCAGAGCGACGGCTCTTCGTCCGACAGCGCCACGGTCGACGCGCCGACCCAAGACACCCCGGCGGCCGACACAGCGCCTGATGTCGCGGTCGACGCCGGGACACCCGACGTCGCCACCGACCCCGCCGCCGGCGCC
>JAAZYN010000345.1 GCA_014239625.1 Myxococcales bacterium
GACAGGGTCCAGCGTCATCAACGCCGGTATCCGCGTGGACAGCACGCGACCCGTGCTCGTGCACCAGTTCAACCCCTTCTACAACGCCCAGGTCTTCAGCAACGACGCCTCGCTGCTGCTCCCCGAGGCGCTCCTCGGCCATGACTACGTCGTCATGACTTACGGCAGCGGCCTGGCGGCCATCCTGCCGGAGGCGCAAAACGGCTACTTCACCGTGCTCGCCGTGCATGACGACACCGAGGTCACCGTCACCGTCAACGGCCAGGTCGACGCCCACGACGTCGTCGCCGCGATGAGCATCGGCGACAGCAGCACGTTCACCCTTCAGCGGGGTGAGGTGCTCAACATCGAGGCGAACGTCAGCTTCTCCGACATCTTCTCCAACATCGACGACAAGGCAGACCTGACGGGATCGCTGGTCTCGGCCAACAAACCCGTCGCGGTCTTCGGCGGGCATGAGGAGGCGGTCATCGGGGTCCCCGACGACTTCAGCGGCAACGTCGGAGAGCAGGGCAGCGGCAGCTGCTGCGCTGAGCACCTCGAGGAGCAGCTGCTGCCTATCCCGATGTTGGGCAACCAGTACCTATGCGGCAAGAGCGCGTCCCGGGGAGGAGAGCCGGATATGTGGCGCATACAAGCCGCCGCGCCCAACGTGACGATCACCACGAGCCCACCGCAGGACGGCGCCCACAACGTGACCCTCGCAGACGTCGGCGACTTCGTGGAGATCTATACGCTGGACAGCTTCGTCGTGACCGGCAGCGACCGACTCCAGGTGGGCCAGTTCCTGGTCAGTCAGGAGGTGACCGACCAGGTCACCGGTGATCCGGCGTTCATCCTGGCCATCCCTGTGGAGCGGTTTCGCGACAGCTACATCGTCAACGTCCCGACGGGCTATGCGGAGGACTTCGTGACCGTCATGAAGCCCACCGGGGCCACCATCAGCGCGACGACGGGCCCGATCCCCCAGTCGGACTTCACCCCATTTGGGAACGGCGCCTGGGAGATCGCCCACGTGAAACTGACCCCTGGAATTTATACCTTCGCGGGCGACGTCCCGTTCGGGCTGTATGCGTATGGCTACGACAGCGCCGTGAGCTACGGGTATCCGGGAGGGATGGACACCAGCGCGGCGCCATAGGCGCGCTCACCCTCGCGGCCAGTGCTCCATCACCCCCTGGCCCAGCGCCTGATCCCTGTTGTACCCGTCGACGCGGTCTTTGACGCTCTGAAACAGCGCCGCGTAGCGGGCCGGCTCCAGGGACGTCAGGTTGACCTGGGGCGTGCGGAAGTCGATGGCGTCGGGGATGAGCCCTTCGTCGGTCATGTCCCACAGCTCGGTACCGGGTAACGGGGTGGCGCTGAACAGGCTGATGGCGTCGAGGCCCAGCTGGGTGGCGAAGTACGCCGTCCGCTCGATGTGCGCCTCGGTCTCCCAGGGGAAGCCGACCATGAAAAACCCGGTGCAGCGGATCCCCAGCGCTTTGGTCTGATCGACCGCTGCCCGGATGGTCTCGAGCGGCATCTTCTTTTTCATCCGGCGCAGGGTCTCCACGTCGCCCGACTCGATGCCGTAGAAGATCTGATGGCAGCCCGCCTCGCGGAGCATCTCCAAGAGCTCTGGGTCCACTCGGTCAGCGCGCGTCTGCAGGGCGAAGGGGACGAACACATCACGCCGGCGCAGCTCCTGGCATAAGGCGACGGTGCGCTTTCGGTTGAGGGTGAAGACGCTGTCGTGAAAGAAGAGGTAGGGGATGCGATAGGTCTCCACCAGCTGCTGCACCTCGTCGACCACGTTGGTCGCCGAGCGATAGCGCGTGCGAGCGTCGCTGGTGTTCGGGACCGAGCAGTAGATGCACTTGTACGGGCACCCGCGGACGGTGATGATGGACTGGTAAAACGACGGCTGTAGATATTCCTCCCACACGATCCCGGTGCGCCGAGGGAAGGACAACGCGTCCAGGTCCATCAGAGGCGCCCGCGGGAGGCCTCGCTGGATGGCCCCGTCGGGAGCGCGCCACAACAGCCCCGCCACGCCGTCGACTGGGGCCCCCGCCTCCAAGCGCTCCAGCAGCTCACCCATGGTCGCCTCGCCCTCGCCCTTGACGACGAAGTCGACCGCTGGCTCAGACAACGCGTCGTCGGGTCGGAAGGTCGGATGTACGCCGCCCATGACCACCGGGACGTGGTCGCCGAGTCGGCGTTTGACCAGGCGCGCGACCGCCAGGGCCGAGGGAAAGGTGGCCGTCACCGTGGAGATCCCCACCACATCGGGGGCGGCCTCTTGAATGGCCTGACCGATGGCGAGCCAGCTGTCTTCGTCGTCACGTTGACGCGGACGAATGTCGCACACCAGCTGAGACACATCGTGATTGGGAGCGAGCGCGGCTGCCAGATAGCCGATCCCCAACGGATGGACCTGAATCGAGCTCATCAACGAGCGCAGGTAATGATTCGGTGGGTCGACCAGCAAGACTCTCACGACCTCAGTCTATCGGAACTCGCGCCTCTTTTCCCGTCCTATGCGGTGTCGCACCGAGCCACACGCCCGGGACACCGCGCGACCCATGGCGAGCCAGCGGTGCATAGCGTGGACCCGCCAACCCGCATGCCCCAGGTCGCTTCGGCTCACACCGGCGGCTCCGCAGCTCGGACGAAGGGGAGCTTCGTCGCACGTCACGACCGGACTGGTGGGCTGGCGACTTGCCGCACGTCGCGACGCCAGCGACGCGCCAGGGTCAGAACTTATAGAGCTCCACCCGCGGGTCCTCCGGCGCGATCCGCCCGCTGGCCGCCAACAACGCAGGCAGCCGTTGGCCGAACAGGTCGACGATGGGCCCGTCGAGCTGCCCCAGGACGTCCAACAGCTGCTCATTTCGGAACAGGAAGTTCAGCGTGACCATGGCGTCCAGCGCGTCCTGAGCGACGAGGTGACGGCGCTTGACCTGACGAGCGCGCGCGATCATCAGGGCCTTGGAGAGCAGCCAGGAGAACGCCATCTGCGCGAGGCCGACCTCCACGGTCCGGGCGGTGAGGAGGTCTTTGCCCATGAGCTGATGGTGCACCTTGTCGACGAAGAGCTCGCTCATGGAGGCGCGCTCCAGCGGCTGCGCCACCCGACGCATCTCGAAGGGCAGCGTGCGCAGGGCGGTCCGCAGCTGGTCGAGGCTGTCGGTGTGGACCACCTTGTGCTCGGTGTCGGCGTGGAAGTGCTCGTCCATCGCGGCCACCGCGTGATCGAAGCGAGCCAACACGGCCATCAGATCATCCCGCAAGGCCGCCACGCTGTCCGCCACATCGCGCCGCTGCGCGGTGTGCTGCGCCAGCACGTCACGCAGAGCGACCAGAGCCGCAAGATCATCTCGTGGGTGGGCATCCACGGCGCCGTGGAGCGCGGCCTCGAGCCGCTCGTAGTCGGCCCACGACAGCGTCGTCTCCTCATCGAGGGCGAGGATCGGAGGGACCTGATGGATCATGGGAGCGATCGCGAGCAGCTCTCGAAGCGCCGCCTCCTGGTCGCGGAGCGGTCGACCAGCGCGAGCCTCGACGAAACCGCGACACTCCATCTGAAGGCTCACGGCGATCCCCTCGGGTGTGGCCATGAACTGGTACGGAAACAGTCGGCAAATCCTGGGTTTCGCGTCGCCCCCGAGCTCCTCGTGGATGACACATCGGCCCGCCTCGGAGAGGAACACACAGGAGCCACCCGCGCTGTGACACACGGTCGTCTTCTGCCCAGGCTCCGCGCCGGCGATGGAGAAGAACAACCCTTTGCGGCCCTGCGTCCGCGCCTCCAGCTTCGGCAGGTGGCCGTCCAGTCCGGCCAAGACGTCGTCCATCACCGGCCCGACGTTGTGGCCTCCGCAACACGAGCCGCACATCGTGCAGGTGAACGCGGCGTCGTCGCGGATCAGCAGCGGCACCTCCGCCGTATCCGCGGCGTGGATCTCCCTGGTACGCGCCGCGTCCGCGAGGGACGCCCGAATCTCCGGTGAGTCCAGGAGCTGAAAGCGCTCGAGGAAGGCGACGATCCTGGCAGCGCTCTGTTCAGAGACGTCCAGCTCATCGGCCAGCTCAGCCAACGTGTGGGGACGGCAGAGCATCCGCACCGCCTCGAGCCCCTTTGAGTCGAGGCGGACACGGCGGCCCAAAGCGGCATCCATCAAGGCCCCAGGGCGCTCGGGGTCCCCGGTCTCCTGGATCTCCAGATCACCGCGTAACAGGAGGGCGCCGGCAGGTGCGATGTGGCTCATCGCAGGACCATAGCACGACGTGACAGGGCGCCGCGCCGGGTCGGCCATTCACCCACGGCGCCGCGCAGGCGCTCAGCGAGGGGGCTTCGGCCGCGTGCGCTCGGGGGCTGCGTTCGCGGGCTCCTTGCGGATCCTGACAGTCAACGCGGCGGTGTCTCGCTTACCCGACGTGTACGCGCTGATCGCGACCTCATAGATGACCCCGTCGCCCCCGCGCACGCGGGCGACGGTGCCGACTTTGATGACGTCTCTGCGCAGCTGACCGCCACGCTCGCCGGGTTGAAAGATGCCCGGTGTGACCAACGTGACGTTGCGAAAGTGTACCTCCGGGTCGCTCGGCTCGATCCACAGCAGAGGCTGCTCGAGAGCGTCGAGGTCCTGCTCTTTGACGATGTCCACCCGCTGCCCGTCGCGCAGGTCGATCAACGCCGCGCCCGGGTAGGGTCTCTGGAGGGACGCTCCGACGACGCTGGTCGCATCGACGGCGATGTCGAAGCTCGTCGGAGGCGCCTGGGCCCCAACGTCCCTGTTGCGGTCCCCAGAGGACGCGCAGGCGGTGAGCAGGATGAGGCCGACCATGAGTTGAGCGTGCATGCTTCCATCCTATATCCGCGGGCGCCGAGTGACCAGACAGCCCGCCGAATCAGTCGTCCAGGCACCAATAGTAGTCGCTGTCCTCATCGAACCCGCACTGGCGGTGGGTCGCGCTGCAGCTGTAGGTCGCCACCTCGCCGTTCTGGCACCACACGACCGTGGAGCCGTGGCACAGCCCCTCCCAGGTGACCTCGCCGCACGGGTCGCCGTCCTGAGGCGGCGCGCTCGGGGCGTCCGCGATGGCCGCGCCCTCGATGAGGGCGTCGGCGATAGCACACGCGGG
>JAAZYN010000346.1 GCA_014239625.1 Myxococcales bacterium
ATGGCACGCAGCGGCAGGTGGGCCATATCGTGGATCCGCGCACGGGGCGCCCGCCGACCTTCGACGGCTCGGTGACAGTGCTCACCCGCGACACAGCCATGGCGGACGCCATCGCTACGGGGCTCTACGTACTGGGTCCCGAGCGCGGGCTGGCGCTGGCGCGGCGTATGGCTGGCGTGGACGCCATCTACGCCTCACGAGACGGCCTGCGCGCGACCGTTCAAGTCCAGTCCCCTTGAACACGGGCGGGGCTACGACGCCGCGCGAGCGACGTCGCGCCCTGTGATCCTCGCGGCGGCCAGCCGCGTGGGCTGCGGACCTCGCAGGCCGCCGAGCCCAGGGTGACTGCGATGAGGCCCGGCGGCGGGCGGCAGGGAGCCTCAACGACTCTTGCGGGTCGGCGTCTTACCGGTCGATGTCTTGCGGGTCGACGTCTTGCGGGTCGACGTCTTGCGGGTCTTCTTCTTCGTCACTTTCTTCTTGGTGGGTTGGCTCTTACGCACAGGCCGGGCGGTGGGCGCTGGCCGGCCCGGTCGACGGATCACCTTCCGCGTCGTCGGCGCCGGACGGGTTCGGACCGGCGTGGTTCGCCGCGGCGCCGTGCGCGAGGTCGGCTTCACACGACGTGTGGGCGATGGGGTCGCTCGTCGGGGCGCTGGCGTAGTCCGTCGGGGCGGAGGCACCCTCGCGCTGGTCCCCGGTCGTGGCTTGGTGCCCACGGTCCCTTGGTGTTGCTTCACATTGTAGCGCACTTTCCGCACACGCTTGTGTCGGTGCGTGTACCTATGGCCGTGGCGGTGGTGATAGTTCGCGTAATACGACCGGCGATGGTAAGGCGCCCAGCGCCAGGTCCCCCGATACCAATGACCCCGCACCCAGCGCCCGTTGGCCCAGTGCCCGGGCACCCAGGTATAGCCGCTCCGACTGGCGACCCGCCACTGACCGATGACCCAGGAGCCGCGAGCGCGAT
This sequence comes from Myxococcales bacterium, assembly GCA_014239625.1. Lineage (GTDB taxonomy): Bacteria > Myxococcota_A > UBA9042 > PHBI01 > JAAZYN01 > JAAZYN01. Next base: position 971 of record JAAZYN010000346.1, read on the forward strand.
AGCCGGGCACCCAGATGTAACCTGCGCGCGTCATCGTTGGGCGCCAGTAGCCGGCATACCAGCTGCCGTCGGCATAGTAGCCGTTGGTCCACTCGTAGCCGCCGCGGTAGGTCGCTCGCCAGTGGCCGGCGACCCAGAACCCGTTGACCCCCACGTGACCAGGCACCCACACGTAACCACGCTGCGCGCCCACCGGCTGCCAGTAGCCGTGATACCACACACCGCCCACCCAGCGGCCCGGTACCCAGCGGTATCCGTCTCGCGCAGCGCGGCGATAGAAGCCTCGATAGGTCTGGCCTGCGTGAGAGTATCCTTGCACGTAGACGTAGCCCGCCGGGGCGGGGCGGTGGGTGGAATACCGCGGAGCGCAGCCCCCGCTGGGGACGGCCAACCCGAGCCCTGCGAGGAGCAGCGACGTGAGTAGTAGACGCCTGACAGGCATAGTGCGGACCTCGTTGTGTCGGTAGCCCCCATGATACACCGAGGTCCTCATCAAGCACAGCACCGGGCCGCGAGTCGTCGATGTATGACCTGGACAGAGAACAAAGCGGGCAGCTGAAGCGAGTGACCACAGCTGCCGTCGTCGTGGCGGTGACGCTCGTGTTGGCCAAGCTCGTCGCCTGGTCCTTCACCGGCTCGGTCGCGATCTTGTCGTCCCTGGCCGACTCGGTGATGGACGCCCTGGCCTCCAGCTTGAACGCCGTCGCCATTCGAACCGCGCTGGTGCCTCCAGACCAGGAGCATCGCTTCGGCCACGGCAAGGCCGAGCCTCTCGCCGGGCTGGGCCAGACGGCGTTCATTCTGGGTGCCTCGCTGTTTTTGGTCGCCAACGCAGTGGAACACCTGGTGTCCAGCGCGCCGATCGCTCATCCAGCCGTGGGCCAGGGCGTCATGCTCTTCGCCATCGTGCTCACCGGCGGCCTCGTCCTCTACCAGCGACGCGTCCTCAGAGCGGTCCGGAGCGTGGCCGTCGAGGGCGACTCCTTGCACTACTCCGGCGACCTGTTGCTCAACGTCGCGGTGCTGGGCTCGATCATCGCGGCCGATTACGGTTGGGCCTGGGTGGACGGCGTAGCCGCCATCGGAGTCGCCCTTTACATGAGCGCCGGCGCCGTGCGAATCGGGCGCAGATCACTGGCGATGCTGATGGACGCGGAGCTGCCCGAGGAGGACCGGGTCCGCATCCTCGAGATCGCTCGGGGAAACGCGCAGGTGCTGGGCGTCCACGACTTGAGGACCCGCCGCTCGGGCCGGCAGCTGTTCATTCAGCTTCACTTGGAGCTGCCCGGGGAGATGTCCCTGAGCGAGGCCCACGCCATCGGTGACCACGTCGCCCAAGAGGTGGTCACGGCCTTCCCCGCAGCAGAGGTCCTGGTGCACACCGACCCCGCCGAGGAGGAACAGGCGTCGGGCCCCCGCGCCGCTACCTGACCGGCCGCATGCCGCGTCTGCGGCGACCAGAGCCCCACGCCGGCCGGCGCCCCCCCAATTCGGCGGGCGCTGCGCCTCGAACGAAGGTCGTGGATCGAGGACCCTCTCGACGCCCAGAGCGCCCATCCGATACCCCACCGCGACCTCGTGGGCTGGGGGGGCATGGTGGGTGAGGTGCGGGTGGGCCGGTCCGTGGTCGCGACGGAGGCGGGGATGGGTGCTCACCGCACATCGTCGGTGGCTTGGGTTGACCCCCGCGGCACGGTGTTTCCATTGCACCGGACCCACCACGACGAGTCCTGTTTTGCGTAGCCACTAGCCGGCCTGAATCAGTCTGACCACCGACCGGAGCGCCGCGAGCGCGGGCCCGGACAGGTGTGTCAGGTGTGCTGTCGCTGTTCAACGACCAACGCTGTCGAGCGCCGCGCGCAAGGCTGATCGGGCCGGCTTTGGCCGTGCCTGTGCCCGGATTGTGCCCGCGTCTCCAAGCCGAGCCGCGAGGCGACAAGGCGCCCGAACAGCTCTTCGCCGGCTGCGATCGACCGATCCCGCGGCGCTCCCACCTCTGGGAGTCGTCATGGTCACCACGACCACCTCGCCCATCCAACACCTCTGGACCCTCACCTCACCCCTGCCCCCAGCCGTTCTCCGCTCCTGCCGGCGGTGCCACAGGGAGCGCCCATTCGATTCCAGCGGCAAGTTCCGCCTCAACGCCAACGGCCGGCGGCTGGACGCCTGGCTCATCTATCGCTGCCGCCGCTGCGGCGCCACCTGGAACCTGCCGGTGGAGGACCGTGTCCGACCACGCGACCTGGCCCCCGCGGTGCTTCGAGGCTACCAATCCACCTGCCCGACACTGGCCTCGCAGGTGGCGCGCCGGCGATCGCTGCTGGAGCGCTTCGGCCGACTCGAGGCCCCGCAGGAGGTGGAGATCGCCGTCTCCGGCGCCGTGGAGGGCCGATGCGACGTCGTCATCGACAACGCCGGTCAGGTGCGCTGGCGGCTCGACCGAGTCGTCGCGCACGCGTTGGGAACGACTCGCTCCGAGGTCGGCAGGTTGGCGGCCGGGGGACAACTCGCCGTGCTCGGCGAGGTCCGCACCGCCAAGGCGCTGCGACGTTCGGTTCAGCACCGGCAGCGCCTCGCCTTCCGGTGAGCCGAGCGCCGCCCGTGTTCGATGCTGTTGTGACGCTTCTTTTTTGATGCTTTTCGATGGTCGACGCCGGAGGCCGCGCCCCCCACTCCGGCGACGCCCCGGCCTCCTCCGAGGCCGGGGTGTCGACGCGGGCCCCGCGCGACCCGTGGCGGATGACGGTCACGCGCTGGCCCGGAGCACGACGTCGGCGCCGGCGCGAGCCTCTACGCCGTGGTGCGCGCCGCGCGACACACAGCGGCGCTGCGCAAGGCCAGCCCCCGCCTCACGGCGCGAATCACGAGGGGTTGAACGCGGTCGGGTGGCTCGCTCCGCCGTGACCGCGGCCCGCGACCTGGAGTGACGCCGCCATGACCTGCGGTCACGGGTCGTCACCGGCGAGGAAAATCCGCGCAACCCTCGCGTTCGGCCCCGTTTGATTCCAGCCCGTCAGTCGCAGGCCCGCGGCCACACCCCACTGGGCTCGCCCTCGCTGAAGCCGCAGGCGTACCAGCCACTGGGGTTCCAGCCACACGAGTCGGAGCACACCTCAGAGGTCTCCTCGCCGTCCTTGCAGAAACGGCGCGTGGTCCCGTCACAGCATCCGATGTGCATCAAGTCCTCGCACCGCGTGGGCGTACTGCCCTTTACGCAGATGGAGTCCTGGCAGGTGTGACTGGCGCTGCACCCACAAGTCCCGCCGCAGCCATCGTCCACGCCGCAGCGACCGTTGCAGGTGGGCGCGCAGACGGTCGCGTCGCTGGTGGGGCAGTCGCGATTGGGCCCCTGGTCGTAGGCGTAGCAATCATAGAAGCCGCCGCTGGTGTAATAGCCGCACTGATTTTCGGCGCACTCGATGGCGACCGCCTTGGCGCCCTCGCACCAGACCAACCTGGATCCGATACAGCATCCGGTCTGCCCTGCAGGGCCGCTGCAAAATGCCGCCAAGGTTCCGCCGGATGGGCCGATGGGATCGAAGTCGCTGGTCGGACAGGCGGTGCCGACCAGCGCCAAGGTTCCAAGGGCGAGGCCAAAGGTCAGTGACAGATCGTGGCTCATGCCCCGAGAGTGCCCTCCCCGGCCGGAGACCACAAGCCGCACTGCCACCCGACAGAGCGGACGACGCGGCGCGATCCCGGCGGAACCACGACCCTGGGAAGGTGCCCGCATCGTCCACGTTGATTTTAGCCCTCATACGAGGGCAATGTACCTTGACCCCACACGCTCACGACGGAGTCGGGCATGTCCTTCCAAAGGCTCTTCCCTCGCACACTGACCGTATCGCTGCTGTTGCTGCTCGCCCCTCGGGCGTCTTGGGCGGACCTGCCAGACATCAGCTGGGCAGCCGGCAACACGTCCATCTCGGTGCACAACGCGGGCCCGGTCCTGCGGAACTGGGAGTGGTCCTGCGACGACCCCGGCGACGACTTCCCGCTCGAGCAGCGCTGCCAGGTCCTCGACGTGACGAGTGGCACCCCGGGCGTCACGCTCACCGACGCTGACTGCGGGACCGCGAGCAGCGCCCCGACGTCGGCGAGCTACACATATGACGTCACCGGCGCGGACCTCATCGACGG
>JAAZYN010000347.1 GCA_014239625.1 Myxococcales bacterium
CTCGTCATCGAAGAAATCAGGTCCCTTCATGGGCAGCGATCTGTCATTTTCCGACATGACGCAGCAGTCCATCGACCAGTACAACTACAAGATCCTCAAACAAGACGCCACGGTCAGGGGTGAGCCGTGCTGGCTCATCGAGGCCAGGCCCGCGACCAAGAAGGCAAAAGAGGAGACGGGCGACATCAAGAGCCACATGTGGGAGAGCAAGACCAAGCTCATGCCGTTGAAGGCCAAGAACTGGGTCCGGGAAGGAAAGAAGCTCAAGTATCTGGTCTTTTCCAACATCGCGAAGATCGATGGGATCTGGATGGCCAAGAAGCTCAGCGCGATGACCAAGCAGAGCGGGGTGAAGCTGTCGCAGACGGTGCTCTTGTTCGCCAACATCACCTTCAACAGCTCCAAAGTCGTGGGGGCCGACTTTACGCAGGCGCGGCTGGAACGCGGGCTGTAGCCAGGTGCGCTGGTCCTGGAACCTGCTGTTGGCTGCGGCGCTGGTGGTCTCTGCGCCCACCCTCGGAGCGGCGGCTGAGCCGGAGCCCCCGCCAGCCGATGGAGCGGTCGACGAAGAGGGCTTCGGCGACGACGCCGATGATGGCTTCGGTGAAGATGGCGACGAGGACGGGTTCGATGGCCTCGACGACGATGATGAGACCGTGGAGGAGGCCAGGCCGTGGTCGCTCACGGGCTTCATCCGATCGAGCTGGTCGCTGTGGGTCGAGCGGTTCGACGCCAACCCTTTCGCCAAGGGTCGGCAGAGCGTCGACCTTCGGTTCAGCTACGTCGACGATTGGTTCAAGCTGGTCGTGGCCGGTCACGCCGAGTACGACTTCGCCTACCTGGTCGAGCGCGACAGCTATGACGACCCGACCCTCGATGCGTTCGAGTGGCAGGTCGACACCCGCGAGGCCTTTGTGTCGTTGTCCTTCGCCAACATTCAGCTCTCCCTGGGTCGCCAGATCGTCGCCTGGGGCGATGGCGACGCGTTCAGCCCTCTGGACGTGGTCAACCCGCGTGACAATCGCGAGCCCGGGCTGTCCGATCTGGACGACATGCGCCTGCCGAGCCTGGCGACCCGCCTGCAAGTGACGGCAGGCGCCCTGATGATCGAGCTCATGGTCGTGCACGAGTCCTGGTTCGGCTACACCCAGCCAGCGCGGGGGCCGTTTTCGCCCTTCGAGAAGCTCTTGGCCGACGATCCTCTGGTGGCGACCTTGCTGGGCGACCGCGGGGTCTTGTTCGAGCATGCGCAGGAGCGGTTCCATGGCGACAACCAACAGTTCTTCGCCCGCGCCGTGTACAAAGGGGCTGGCATCGATCTGGGGTTCCACGTGGCGAGCGTGCTCGACCGGCAGGGCGTGCTCGTTCCGCCCGACGACCTGACGCAGTTCGCCCAAGCCGACCCGGTCGTTTTGGCTGTGGACCACCCTCGGGTGACCGTGATCGGTTGGAGCGGCTCGCTACCCTTCAACGACGTCGTCTTCAAATGGGAGCTCGTCGCCGAGCTGGACAAGCCTCTCATGGTGGGCAGCCCGCCGGCCGATTTCGGCCTGGCCAGGACGGATCTTTTCCACACCATGCTTAGCGCGTCCTACTCGGGCGTCACCGACCTCAACATCGGGCTGGAGTTCATGCAGCCCGTCATGCTCCGGGACCCGGAGCTGGCGCCAGGGCAGGACCTCCTGCTGCCGGTCGAGGCGCCGGCGCTCGCGCTGCGCGTGATGTACACGGCGCTCAACGAGAAGCTCAACGCGAGCGCGGTGGCGACCATGTTCGGTTGGCAGGCCGAGGTCGGTTTTCTCGCCCGGTTCGAGCTCAGCTATCGATTCGTCGACGCCGTGACGCTGGCGGCGGGCTTCGTGACCTACCATCCGGGCGATGAGTTTGGCCCATTCTATGGGCTCGATCGGCATGATCGCTTGTTCATCAAGCTCCGCTGGGACTTCACGATCTTCGACTGAGCGGCCGCCCAGAGAGGCCGGATTCGACCACCGCCGCGTTCGCCGTCGGGAGGTCGCGCCTCGCAGCCTCGGGTCAGTTGAGGGTCCGTGCGGCGCGCTGCGTGAGACGGCGCGCCGCGTCTGCCGCTTCTGGAGAGCCAGGCCAGCGGTCGACCACCGTCTCCCAGGCCCCTCGGGCCAGGTCAGGGAGCCCCAAGAGCACCGCGGCATACGCCTCTGCCCGCCAGGTCGGCGCCGTGTCCCCGACCACTCGGGCGACGCGCCGGGCGCGGTAGTGGTCGACCACAGAGCCCGCTCGGTACCAGCTCCCGGCGAGGTTGGCCAAGACGCGCTGGACCCACGCTCGGGTGGTCACGGGCTCCAGCCATTCGGAGTCGAAGCAGCTCTTCGGCGCGGCGCCCGCGGCGAGCTGTCGCGCGTCGCTCAAGCTGAGGGGTCGTCCTCGGGCGAACGCGTCGACGAGTTGGCCTTGCACCGACACGACGAAATGTCCAGGCAAGCCGATCCCGTCGCAGGTGAGCCCAGCGCGGCGCCCCACCAGCGCCCACACGGCCGCGACCAGGATCGGCATACCCCGTCTGCGCTCCACCACCTTGCTGAGCAGAGAGTTGTCGACCGCGTAGTAGCTGTCCTGATCACCGACGAGGCCCTCGCCCACCAGGACCGCCGACAGCTCTTCGAGGGATCCGCCGGCGCGTGCCGCCGCAGCTGCCCAATCCTCGAGCGCCGCCTGGCACCGCTGGCGCGCGTCGGCGGTGGGGCGCTCGATGCTCAACAGCGCCCTCTCCAGATCATCGGTGCGCACCGCGTCGAGCGTTGCCCTGGCGCCGCGCTCATGCTCCTCGGACCAGAGCGCGATGTCCACGCTGGCTTCAGCACCCACTAGGGGACGTTGACCGTCATCGTGTTGCTCGAGGAGCCGTCGGTGACCGCGAAGCTGCCCGTCGTGGTGAATGTGTGTCCGAACTCACCCTGAACGGCGATGTCGCCGCTGTCCACACTCAACGAGCTGATGACCACCGAGTGCGCGGTGGCGTCGTCATTGCGCCAGGTCACGGTCGCGTTCTGCGGCACATTGACGACCGCCGGCGTGAACCCGCTGGCATCGATCACCACAGTAGGACAGCTCGTGGTGTCCGCGGGGTAGGCGCAGCCGCCTGATGGATCGCAGGTGTTGCTGGTGCACACGTCGAAGTCGTCGCACTCGAGCGCGATGCCGGTCTGGCAGCCGTCGGTGGGGTCACAGGTCTCCGTGCCGGTGCACACGTCGTTGTCGTCACAGGTCAGAGGCCCGACGGCGACGCAACCCATGGCATCCGCACCGCTATCGGCGGGGTCGCAGAGGGTGGTGCCGTCGCACACGTCGGTGTCGCCACCGTCGCACACGCTGTCATCGGCGACGTTGTCGCAGCCGTTCGCCGCGCTGCAGGAGTCGGTGGTGCAGTCGAACCCGTCGTCGCAGTCCAGGGGTGCACCTTCCATACAGCCGCTCGCCGAGTCACAGGTCTCGGTCCCGTCGCAGAGGTCACCGTCATCGCAGTCCACGACGCTGGTCCCCTCTGTGCATACTCCGCTCTGGCAGGTGTCGCCGGACAAGCACAGGTCTCCCGCCTCGCAGGTGGCGCCATCGCCGACCGCCGACCAGGCGCCGGTGTCTGTCCCCGGAGCGCAGATCTGACACGCGTTCTGAGGGTTTGGGTCGTCGGTCCCGTAGCAGGTGCCGTCGATGAGACAGGTGTTGGCCTGAAGCCCGCTCGTCGTGCACGTGTTGTTGACGCACGCGTCCAGCGTGCAGGTCAGCCCGTCGTCACACACCACCGCGCCGCTGCTGCATCCGGGGGGCTCCACGCAGGTCCCGAGGTTGTCGGTGGCGTCGACGACCTGCTCACACACCAGCTCTCCGACGCAGAACTGAGGCTCGTTCACAAAGCAGAAGTCGTCGGCCTGCCCGAACACGCAGGCCTCGTATTCCGGGTCGTCCGATGGGTCGTCCGGCGTGCCCGAGGTCGTCAGCGAGAGCTCCTGGCAGGTCATGCCCGAGCCGGTGCAGTCTTCGCCGCCACCTGGGCACAGCGCGACGCAATATCCCTCGGCCTCCGTCACGCCTCCGAAGAAGCAGCGGCCGTTGTAGCACTCGGAGGCCTGGGCACAGGGTTCACCGGGCAGCGCCCCCCCGGCGTTGGCCGGCACGCACCAGTACTGAGGCCCTAGCGTGGTGGGCTCGACGAACACCTGACAGGTCTCCCCGTCACCACACTTGCTGGCCTTGTTGCAGTACGTTTGAGAGCTCCCGGCGTCGACGCAGAGGCCCGCCCACGCGCCCGAGACGCCGGCGTCGGAGTCGGTGATGAACCCGATGCCCACGCACAGATCTCCCGCGCCAGGACACTGGCTGTTCTGAGTGCAGTGGTCGGCGCACTGCCCCGGGATTCCATTGTCCGGGTCGTCGCCGAGGCACAACAAGGATGCGCAGGTGGAGGGACCGTTGCAGCTGCTCCCGCTGGGGTCGCCGTCGGCGGTCGGCATACACAGCCCGTCGACCTTCTTTCCAGAAAGCAGGATGGCGCCTGCGCAGGCATATTGCGGGCCCATCTGGCACTCGTGGTTCCCGGTACAGATGATGTCGACGCCGCTCACGTTGCCCGGCATGCAATAGATGATGTCGCCGGGGCAGCTGTAGACCGGTCCGTACTGACTCGCGGCGCTCACCTTGCCGGGGCCGGTGCAGGCCCCCGGGAGGACCTCGCCGCTTTGCTGGCAGCGCGTCGTGCAGAATCCGAAGAAGCACGAGTCGTCGTCGGTCCCGGTGATGTTACAGTCCTCATCGGACTCACATGGGGATCCGAGCAGCCCGTCGGGCGGCACCACGGGGACGTCCTGCGAGACATCTGGGGCGCTGATGTCTGGTGTGCTCGTGTCCGATGCGCCCTCGTCGGGCGCGGCGTCGGGCGTCCCCTCGTCCGGTGTCACGTCAGGCGTCGTCTCGCCCTGGGTCATGTCCTGGGAGGTGTCTGGGGTCGCGTCCACCGCGACGTCGGGCGTGGAGACGGGATCGCTGGGGCAAGCGCTCAGCGCGAGGAGAGCGAACGAGGTGAGGACGTTAGGGATACGGAGACAATGCATGGTGGGTCGCC